>PABN01000067.1 GCA_002699555.1 Dehalococcoidia bacterium | reverse complement strand
TCCCTTCCACCACCGAGGATCCCGCGAACCCCGTGTGGCCCGAGAAGCCACCTCTACCCAAGGGAGAAACTTTCACAAAAAACGTCGCGGGTGAGATTGAAGCGGTTTCGCGTGTCGTTACTGTGAATGAAGCTGTTCGTAATGAAAATATTCGTCTCAGATCTAAAATTACAAGTCTCGAACATAAAACGACGAGTTTAGAATTTACCCTCTTAGAATTAAAAAATCGTATGAGTGAACTCGAAACTTAAAGGTATGAGGATACATAAACGTAGGTACAGATGGATACCATCGTCGACACGCTCGGTCTTGTGAGTTCGATCTTAATCACAATCATGTTTGTTCCTCAGGTCGTACATGTATATCGAACAAAAGATACAGATGCCATCAATTACTCCTTTCTAAACTTGAACATACTCGCGAGTGCCCTTGGACTTGTGTACTCGATTTATTATAAAGTCGTACCCATGATGGTCGCAAATACATCTGCGGGTTTATTTTCTATTTCACTCATAACTATGAAACGTTTAAACGGGCTTAAAGAGCTCCCTCCTATTTAATACGTAGTATAGATTCTCTTGTAGCTCAGTTGGTTAGAGCGGCAGACTGTTAATCTGTAGGTCATCGGTTCAAGTCCGATCGGGAGAGAACGTATCTTTTACATAAGCGTTCCTTATGTAAAAGATATTTACTAATTATAGATGAACCATCACATCCTCACGGGAAAATTGGATATTACCAGTAACTTATTGGTTGGTTCCTCCCACTTATTCGTTGACACCGATAACAATCGTGTAGGGTTAGTCACAACAGATCCCCAGGCAGGTTTACATGTGAATAGTAACGTGTACGTGAACACAGATTTACGCGTGGGGCCAGCGGGTGCGAATCAAGTTATCATAAACGATAGCACGAATCCCGGTAGAATCGTAGCAAAATCATTCGTGGGTGATGGTTCGGGGTTACAAAACACACCACCCGGACCTCAAGGTGATGCCGCTACAATAGACGTTGGAACAGTTACAACAGGTGTACCCGGATCATCCGCGTCAGTGACGAATAGTGGGTCTACGTCCGCAGCGACACTAGACTTCACGATTCCAAGGGGTGACACGGGTGCACAAGGATCTACAGGTGACGCAGCAACCATATCCGTCGGAACAGTCACGACGGGTGTACCCGGATCATCCGCGTCCGTGACGAATAGTGGAACCACAAATGCGGCGACACTCGACTTCACGATTCCAAGGGGTGACACGGGTGCACAGGGATCTACAGGTGACGCAGCAACTATTTCCATCGGAACAGTCACGACGGGTGTACCCGGATCACCCGCATCCGTGACGAATAGTGGAACCACAAATGCGGCGACACTCGACTTCACGATTCCAAGGGGTGACACAGGTGCGACAATATTTACAGAGGATGGTGATGATATATATAGACAGACGGGGAATGTTGGTATTGGGACGAATAGTCCAAGTGCAAAGTTGGACGTCAATGGAGCTTTGCATCTTAGAAGTGATATAACACGTTCTGGTCACAGCACTGGCTATTTTGTCGGTTCGTATAACAATGTTGGAGCTAACAGCTACAAAACAAATCCAATATACACAATTGGCTCAAACTATAAGCCGAGTGATGATTCGCTTGGAAATATGTACGGTATAGGCTATTCCCACGGTAATTTTACGAGTATACTTACGGGTGGCTGGGGTTTATATGTCGCTGCAGATGGTGATGCTAGGATAGGGTTAAATGCGACTAGTGGAATTATCAAAAATACAAGTCATATATATTGTGGAGGTACTGTACATCTTAGCGGTTCCGGGAGTCAGGGGATACGTAGCGCCACCGGAAATTACGGAACAGTTCAAACGACCGGTGGTGGAAACGGTGGTTGGGAAGGATACTCCATTGATGGGCGATATGTGTTTATGAGTTCGGATAACAACAGTTGTGGCATTTATAACGATGTAGATAACGAATGGATGATATATTGTTATAGAAATAATTATGTAAAATTGTATTATAACGGGGGGGAAAGAGTCATCACGACGGACTACGGTACATCGATGCAAGGTGGTGGTTTAAGGGTCCACGTGTTCGAAGCCACTATAGATTATGCAAATTCGTCGCACGATTGGTGGACAAATGGTGGTCAAATCCAGGCAGATGCGCCTAACTTAAATTTTAGTTTATATTGTGCTGGGTCAATACGGGCTCCAGCGTATGTTGCTTTCAGTGATGTTCGTATCAAAAAAGATTTTTTAGAAATTGATGATACGTTAGCATTAGATAAATTGAGACTACTCAAACCCACAACATATAGATACAAAGATAAAACGCGTAATACGACTGATAGGATTATAGGTTTCATAGCCCAAGAAGTTGCCGAAGTTTTACCTAATGCTGTTTCTAGAACACACGGAATATTACCGAACATACAATGTGAGGCATCTGTCGAAATATTGAATGATACCGAAATTAAAATTATTTTGGTAGAACCATTACCTATAGATCATACAGTCAAACAAGGAAATAAACTAATAATAAAGACACCCAAATACGCGCATATGGAATTTGAAGTTGTATCGATTGAAAATGATACGACGGTAATTATAAAAGATAAAGATGGCTATGATAAAATTAAATCTGAGACTCGCGTTTGGGTATTTGGAGAAGAAGTTAATGATTTTCATCACCTCGACAAAAATGCTATATTTACAATCGCCACAGCCGCTCTTCAAGAGGTTGATCGTCAACAACAAGCCGATAAGGCGCGTATAGTAGAACTAGAAACTCAACTCCAATCAGAAAAATCCAAAATTGCCACGATGGAATTATTGGTGGCATCCCTCGTGACGCGTGTCGGAGATCTCGAAAGATCATTGATTTAAAGAAAACCCGCGTACAAAAAGTACAAAATGTCCTGCATTGCCGCTCTCAAACCTATTGTTGCTGTTAACACTTCTTCCAATCCTAAGACCAAGACTAAGACCAAGACCACATCTTCTCGCGTACCTCCCCTCAGGACGGTAGACCGCCCAAATGATTTTCTATCCATGGCCGAACGCGTGAATGGACGAGCTGCCATGATCGGTTTTACATCGGCGGTGATTGACGAAATCATGACCGGTCATTCGATCAGTACACAATTTCAAGAGAATATCGGTCTTTCCGTCGCCGTCGCCGCACTCGTGCTCATCGGAACCGCGGCTAATCCCAAGGACGAGGGATACATTCAGGGATTCTGGAAACCTGAGACTGAACTTGTGAATGGTCGACTCGCAATGATTGGTGTTCTTTCCCTCATTCTTACAGAGTCTCTTCATCCTCACGTTCCTTTGTTTTGATACTTAAAAATAAAAACGTAGTATAATATAAAATGTCCGGTGGTATTGCCCAACTCGTCGCTATTGGCGCTCAGGATGCTCACATTGTCGGTAAGCCCGAGGTGTCCTTTTTCCGATCCAACTACAAACGTCACACAAACTTTGCTCAGACCGTAGAGAAGCAGGTTATCCAGGGTAACCCCGTCTCTAATGGTATGTCCACCGTTCGCTTCGAGCGCAAGGGTGATATGCTCGGTTATGTTTACATTACTAATCGCTCCCCCTCTAACACGGCGACACGCAGTGATTGGAAAACGCAGATCAGCAAGGTCGAACTTCTCATCGGTGGTCAGGTTATCGATACACACACGTCCGAGTTCTCTCAAGAGATTGCCCCGTTGATGCTTTCTCAGACGTATTCCAAGTCTCTCCCCGCTTCAGGCGCCGATGATTCTGGGTTTTACCCCCTTCGTTTCTCGTTCTGCGAGAACGCGCAATCGGCGCTTCCTCTCGTCGCGCTTCAGTACCACGACGTAGAGCTTCGCATCTCGTGGGGTACTCTCTCTGCGACGGATTATGAAGTTCACGCTCAATTCGTCTACCTCGACACGGACGAGCGCACTGCTATTTCTTCCACACCCCAGAACATGCTCATTACACAGACGCAGCGGGCGGTCGCGTCTGGTTCCACAGTTCAGGAGCTCAACTACAACCACCCCGTGAAGTTCCTCACGACGTACAAGAGTGGTAATGTTGGTATGGCTTCTGGTAAGGTGAAGCTTCAGATCAATGGTACCGACGTCGGTGACGCTAAAATTGCGCAGCCTAACTACACGTCCACGACTCTTTACTATCACACGCCGTTCTCGACACTCGATAGCAGTGTTGCCACGCATTTCCTCTACCCCTTTTGCCTCGACACGTGCAAACTCCAGCCCACGGGTACTCTCAACTTCAGTCGTATCGATTCGGCTCGTCTCGTGACCGATTCCGGTTCTTTCGACACAGACATCTACGCCGTGAACTATAACATTCTCCGTATCGAGAATGGTATGGGTGGTCTCATGTACTCCAATTAAATTCCCAATTATATTAATGTGGTTATTACTTTTTTTATTAGCCTTTGTATTTATGCTGACGTACGATCCTAAATCGGGCACGTTGAATAAATATATTCCTATACAGAACGCAGAATGTAAAGATGGTCACTATAATGAAATCCAGTTTGCGCAACATGGGTATGAGTGTCCAACTGATAAAACAAAAATGGGTGCGATAGTATCTACTTAAAAATAACGAATGTAAATAATATACAATGTTTACATTTGATCGTGAGACCGCGACCGTTGCTGCCATGGCCATGTGTATTGCTGGCACGATTTACATGTACACGGAATTGAAAAAAACGAAGGATGAGATTAGTGACATTAAGACTGTCATCGAGAACATGCATCGTCAATATACCGTACAGCCTTTATCCGCGATTCCTGAAATTCAGGAAGAGAATTCTGTCGAGGAAGAACCAGTAGTTGAAAAGCGTGTAACTCGATCGCAGGTGAGTGAGAAAGAATCTTCGGAATAAACTTATCAGGGAATTGTAGAAGCTATGAGCGATGAAAAAACATAAAGCCATAGCCATCCCTGTCACATTCGCTGGCGAAACGCCGCGATTCTTGACAGTAAGAGATAGAAGATTTAAAGAGTGGATATTTGTCACAGGTGGATGTCGAAGAAGAGAAGTATATAATCCATTGAGATGTGCCTTGAGAGAACTCGAGGAAGAGACAAGGGGGGTTATTTCTTTAAAAGATGGAGAATACACGAGTTATACGTTCAATATAAAAGAAAGTGATACAATTGAATTAGAATACACGGTATTCATATTTTTTGTAAACTATTCGAAAATGGAACAACTCGAACTCATCAGACGATTTAATGAAGAAAAATATAAAATGCACACGAAACAAATACACATGAAACGAACGTACGATGAAAATGATTTCATGAGTTTTGATACTCTTCCCGAATTCAATCAGCGTCGACGATGGGAACGAATTGTTCGCAACGTCGTCGACAACCCCGAATTTTACGCATGCGTGACTTCCCTTAACAGAAAAACCTTCCATATAAAATAATGAAGTCTAAGAACTACATTCTCATGCAGATCAAGACTATTCTTATGGATCGTAAATCGTATAGGGAAAACAAAGCGGATGAGTATGTGGAAAATATAAAGGATAAAACCGTATACGAACTATTAGTTTTAAAAAAAGAATTATCGAACGCCGAAGAAGAATACATGGACGTTTCGTGTAGAACTTCCATATGGCCCGATGAATACTATTAAAAAATTAACACGATAAACATATAAGTATGTTTAGATCTTGGTGTCGCAAACAAAAGTTTGCAAATGGCTCCAATCTATCACATGTGCTCATGGACGGAGGTGTCCTATCTGTTCCTTTTGATAGATTGAATGATTTTTATGATATGTACGTAAAAGCTATCAAGTCCGGTGAAAAGATATACGTCGTCGAACAAAAAACGGGTACGTATAATTTTTTCGTCGATCTCGATTATAAAGATGATGAACACTTATCAGTCGAACGTTTGGAAGAAATTGTACGTACAATCTGTGATAGAGTCACACATTTTGGGGGAAAAGATGTGTTAATTTCAGTGGCAGAACCTAAAAGTGTGGGAAACTTGATAAAACATGGTGTACACATGAATTGGCCGAATTTTGTAGTTGATCATGGTTCTGCGATGGCTCTTCATTCGCATATTGTTTCATCTTTAGGTATTCTCTTTCCCGGAAAAGAGTGGAAAAATATAGTTGATACTGCGGTGTATGGGGGTGGAAAACGAAATGTCAAGGGGAGTGGATTTCGTATGCCTTGGTCACATAAAAAGGCGAAACATGATGCGTGTGAAGGGCGTGGATGTGAAGAATGTGAAAAGGGAAAAATCACACAGGGTGAATATCGACCGGTTCTCATGTACACACACGAAGATTCTAAACTGACACGTATTTTTAATCAAGAACCGAGCGTTGAAATCATGTGGATGGCAACACTTCGAACTGAAAACAAAACACCCGTGATTGTCGAAGGATCTACACGAGAAGAGGGGTCGTTCAGTTTACGAGAAACGAAAGATGTTTTTTCAGATCAACAGACATATCAAGATATCGAAACGTTTGTTCAAAAAAACATGGATGGACAAGAAAATGCTGAAATCACTAAAATTTATATAAATAACAACGCGTATCTCGTTTCCACAACTTCAAAATATTGTGAAAATTTACAAAGAAGTCACGCATCTAACCACATTTGGTTTCTCATCGAGGGACAGGCGATTTCTCAGAGGTGTTTTTGTACATGTGAGACGATGAAAGGGCGGCGATATGGATTCTGTCGCGACTTTTACGGGCGTAAGCACATTCTTCCTGATAAAGTGTACAAGTCCCTGTACAAAAATGGATATAAAAAGCAATACACACCGACTACACCACAGAACACATGTATGCCGTGTCCCGAAGTGAAAAAAGAAGATCCTGTACAGGTGTCGCAGTTGTTAAAAACATACATCACACGAAACATAGTAAACGGATTTGATTTATCGGTAAAAAGTGTCACAAAAAAATCGAAACTTCAACATATCGTGCACACGACGTACGACTGTGAAACGTGTAAAAAGACGAATGTTCAATTTAAAATTATGAAAAATCAAATTGAACAAGTGTGTTCGTGTAAAAATCGTAAACATATTTTATCAGATAAAATCATCAGGGTATTATAATATGTTTGCCATCGTATTTATCGCGGTGTTCGCATACGTGATTTCAAAAATAACAAAAGTTGACACGAAAAACTCTGTTATAGATGCGATCATAAAAGAAACACATAAGTATTCGGGAATCGATGAAACGTTATACAAAACATTTATCGCTAACATGTCTTTGGCGAAAGATTATAAAAATCGAGTAAAACTTTCTCAAACATATCTTCAAAAAGCTTTACACAGGTTGAATGAAATTCCCCTTTACATGACACCCATAGACGCGGATATTCTCGATGATGTCGCCGAAATTTCTTCTAGATTGGGTGCTGAGTTTGAACATATTCTATTAGAAGAAGCGAATAATCAGAACATAGAGTTCAAACCTAAATATATTTAAAAGAAACTGACGTGTATCATGTATAATGACAACTGTCGTTACTAAAACACGGTCGGGACGTACTGTAAAACAGCCGGAGCGTCTGGAACCAGACGAAATTTGTGAAGATGATTGGTCTGATGGTGAACACGATACGGATTATGACATTTCCGATAGCGATCTTTGTGAAACCGAAGATGAAGATGAGAATGACGATGACGACGATGCGGATGAAAATGGCAATTTAAAAGGTTTTGTTGTTGACGATGAGAGTGAAAGTGAAGAGGAAGATTAGGCTTAAAAAGAAGAGTTAATAATATATACATATGGAAACGGAGCTCGGAAATCCAATTGAATATTCTCCGGACATTTTAGAACAGAAACCAGAAGAAGTTCGCGAACAACCCGGTGAACAAGAACAACAATATTTTTATCAGCCACCTCCACAATTTATGGTCCCCCCAGAACCCGTAAAAAATACAGATTTGCTAGCATCTTTGGATAAGGTTGCCTATATCGTCATTTTCGTGGCGTTTATTTTAGGATTCTTCATGGGTAAGACTATGCAGCCAGTTATCCTTCGACCCGGGTGATAACCCTTCATATTCCTTAATTGGGATATCCGTTTTTTTATCGACATTCCCTCTACTACTTATTACTGGACGCATTACACGTTCATTAATAACGTTAGACGCGAGAGCATTTTCATCATCAATAGAATCCAAGTCTGTCACTGGATAAGCTGGTGTAAGTCTTTTAGGATTCATCGAACCCGAACTCATATACAGAACGTTCGTCATATTATTAAAAGAGTATATTTTTTTAATAATATGATTTATATTTTTTTACATTTTCTTACTGCTCACTCGAATTAACCTCTTCGCCTTCTTCAACTTTGTCATCTTTCCTGTCCTCGGCTTCAATGGATGTTTCATCTTCCTCCTTAATCGTCGCAATCTTTTGTTCCTCTTCACGCTTCTTCCTCCTCTCTTCAATCTCCTCCGCCACGATCGTATCGGCTTCCTTCACGAGCTCTTCCATGGGTGTGTCAGGCTTTTCACGCTTGAGACGTTCGATGATATCGGCGGGGTGACTAATAGGAGGTTCGTCGGGCTTGTTGTAAAACTGTGAGTTTTCATCACCGGGTTTGAAATATTCATTCTTGTCTCCACCCGTCTTGGCAGCCTGCATGTCACGCTTACGCTCGTTGAACATCTTGGCAGCCATCGCCTGATTTTCCTTGTATCCGGACATAAGCTCTTCAAGCTTTTCATTGGTATAATGCGCATCCTCGATTTTAGATGGGTCTGGAGGAATCAGTAGCCACTTATACATATCGACAACGTAGATGTCGAACGTCGCATCCTCCTTCTGAAGACGCTTCGCATGGTTCGCAGCTTCGTCGCGTGTCGAGAAAGCACCTCGAATTTTAATTCCAAACTTGTCGTTTTTTTGTGGAGCCTCTGGCCCTACAACCGAGAGACAGGCGAAAAGCTGTCCGGGTACAGTGGTATAATCCTGTTCAAGAGACATTGTGTTTTAATTGTGTGTATAAACTTTAAGCCTTTCGTTTTGACTTAAGTTCATTACATAGTTAAAGTTTTATGTATAAAAATACACATGGAAGAGTTGCGTCGTTTACACAATTCGGAAAAGCGAAAACTCATAGAGAGTGTCGCTAAACCGGGATATAGTGTACTCGACGTCGGATGTGGGTTTGGGGGTGATCTTCAAAAGTGGAATGGCGTTGGTGTGAACATCAGTATGTGTGAACCATCCGAAGAAGCACTCAAAGAAGCTAAGTCACGTGCGAAAAATATGAAGATACGTGTAAACTTTTATCACGGAGATATACACGCGTGTCCGAATAGAAAATATGATATCATCTGTTATAATTTTGCTCTTCATTATATTTTTCAGTCACATGGACTTTTCATGTCAACTCTTCGCGAAATAAAAAAAAGAATGAAACCTGGTGGTATGTGTATTGGAATTATTCCCGATTCAGAAAAAATTTTATTTAAAACACCTTTACACGATACGTATGGTAATTTTTTTAAAATGAAGTCAACGAGCAATGGAGATTTCGGTGAAAAATTATTTGTTCATTTAGTCGATACACCTTATTATGCTGATGGACCAAAATCAGAACCGATCGCACACAAGGATTTACTCGTGACACACATGGAAAATAACGGGTTTTCTATGGAACTATGGGAAGGACTGTCAGGAAACCCGATTTCAGAATTGTACAGTAAATTTATGTTCGTATATAGAAATGATAACTCTGATCGCTCTTCTGGTGATTAATCTTATCATATTTTTTACGATGAAGGAAGATCCGGTATTGACCGAAGTGAGAGAAAAGTATAGAATTTTCAGAGAGCATTTAATTTCCAATGGTGATGTAGAATTTGAAATGTTACACAAAGAAATACCAATTGTTGCTCATAGAAAAGTATTAACGACGGCGATTGGTTACAATTCCAATAAAGGCGCGGAAATTGGAATCTGTATCGATGGTACAGTGAATGAAGTGTTTCATGTGTTATTACACGAACTCGCACACTGCACGGTAGAAGAATATTCACACAGCACGAAGTTTTGGGAAAATTATGAAAAGATCAAACAAAAATCGATCGAATTAAAAATTTACGAAAACATTCCAGAAGCTACACCATTTTGTGGTAGAAAGATCAAAGATAAATAATATTGAGTATATATAAATGGATAGCATTACATCTTACGGTCAGCCAAGTCTCCCGAGGGTAATGATCTCTCTGGTGACTTGGTTCACAATCGCGATTGCGTTTGTCATCGTGCGTTTAGAAACGGCGTATTGGGCTAACATGGTGATTGTCACGGTTATTATTCCCTTACTCGTATATTATCTCGGCAGTAATAGTATCATTTTGAGTCTATCAGTACCCAGTGCCATGATTGTGGTGACCGTGGCGATACTTTCTCTTGTCACATTGACAGAAGGATTTAAACTACGAAAGTTACGTACATACTTCAAGGAATATGGTAAAAATATGAGAGACACAACTATAACGACGCTGATTGTCACGACCGCTTTAATGTTCGGACTGACTGTAGCATACCTTATAAGTGGTGGTGAACTTATAGATTTTGATTAGAAATATCTACGGGCGATAAAAAAGATGATAGCAGCAACGAGACCGGTCGAGCCAAGTCCAACAAGACTGCGCTGTCCCTGAGCGTTGAGAAACTGGGGAACACTGCTCGCGAGCTTTTCCTGAACAGGCTTACTCACGGCGACACCTGTGGCGACGGCGACGATCAAGGCATGGAATTGTTCATCACTAAGATCAAATGGATTCTTTCCCTTCTTATCGGTTTTCTCAGGTTCCTTGGCGACCACACCCTGTTGCGAAGGCGCCATGACTTGTTGTTGCGCCATCTGCATGGCACGGGGATCGACGGCCATGAGGGGTGGCTCGAACGATTGTTCTTGGGGTTGCATCATAACATCGGAGATGGGAGTAGAATCCATGTCTTCTTTATAATCACTCACATTTTTTTCAGGATATTCTGGCACGAACGCATTCGATTTTGATTGAGAATTGAGTGGAACCATACCACTGTCGTCGTCTGACAAATTCATATTATGCACGTTAGACATTTAATATATAATATGTTTTTTACATAAAAAGTTTTCGCACTCACTTTTACATACATATACTAAATGTATCTAAAAGTGATCCAAACGGGGCTCGAACCCGTGACCTTGGCGTGCCTTATGTGAGTTTGACTTCACACTTGTATACCTTGTATAAGCACCACGCTCTAACCAACTGAGCTATTGGATCAAAACTCATATAGTGTCACAACGAATCGGCCTTTCGCGACGACGACCGGTTCGAAGAAGAGTTGGCTTATCTTTTCTTTACCAAGCCACGTACCTTTAAGTTCCTTGTTTTGTTTATCTAATGTAGCTTCCGATCTGAATGTATTGTCATTTACAGTATACGTTTCTATACCATCTTCCATGATGACCGTAACAATATTAGGTGGTGATGTTTGTGCTCCTATGAATTTTGGATCTTTATACAATTTTCTAAACATACCTACTCTATATAAACATAAAGACTTTTCGTATTATAGAATTATGATTCATGAATATGTTGATGAAATATACAAAGCTCTGGGGCATGGATTCAGTGAACGCGTGTACCACAACGCCCTGGAAGTTGTGTTGAGAGAGAATAATGTCAGTTACGAAACTGAACGTATCATACCTATTGAATTTAGAGGACACATCATCGGAAATCTAAGAGCTGATATAATCATCAATAAATGTACAATCATTGAATTGAAAACGGTGAAGACGATAACGGATGTGATGGTGTCCCAAGCGCGAAATTACTTGAAACTTCTGAATCTTCGTGATGCGTATCTTGTAAATTTTCCTCCACTGCAGAATTCTCCTCCGGAGGTTGTTCGTGTGGAAGTGGAATAGTTCTTCGCAAATCTTCCATGAAAGCCATTTGACGTTCATAATATTCACGTGGATTTCCAAGACCTCCTGTGATGATTTCGTTAATTTTATTCACATGATATCGAATTTCTGATAAACAGAAATTATAATAGAACACATTCATATCTGATACGTACACGTCTTAATTGTTTAAATGGTTGGTATATATTCCCATTGTAAATCTTTACAAATTTTTTTCCATATGACATCTTGTTGATGTAATTTTTCTTTTGATTTAAGAAGTGGAAAATACTGGAGATAAGAGTCTTCGCTCAACAACTCACAAAATTTATAAAGAACATATGAATAACTTAAAAAATTTTTACGCTCGGCGGGGCAGTTATCGTCAAATGGTTTTTGAATATCTTTAAACATCATGCGTAGCTGTTCTTCTAACTGCTGTGGCATTTTTGGTGGACGTATACCACTCAATATATTTGTAATATATGGAACATGTTCATAATATTTATTTAGTTTCAACTTTTTTAAAAGTCCTCGAACTTTTGCGTGCGTGATTTCAGTCAATGATTTAATTTTTATTTTTTTAAATTCATTGCGTAATTGATCAATCACATCTTGGGGAATTGTTGTCATTTCCTGTGCCTGAAATTGTGAGAGCCATTCGTTGAAATGATTGTCTCGTTTATACGAATAATTTATAACCTTCTCAGACGTTTCCTGTTCTTCCTTGTACGTGAGCTCTTCACTTATGAGAACTTCTAAAATCGTTCCACACGAATCACACACAAGTTCACTCGTGTCATTAAAGTGAAAAATATTACTATTCGGACACCTGGGACATTTATCAGCTTTACGTTCCATGGGACGATCGAGTGTCTTTTTTTCAACATCTATCAGGTAATCTACGTATATGTCTCGACGCTTTAGTCCAGATGTTTCTTTACAATTAAAAATGTTATCTGTGGTAACTTCCTTGTTAGTATCCTCTGCGTACTGTTTTACGTATGGCATACATTTTGCGATATAATCCGACATTTCAGATTCGTATGTCTTTTTATTTTCTGGATCATTCTTAATCTTACACACCCATTCATCTATTCGATTATTATATCTACTTAAAAAATTACCTTCCATATAATATTAATGAAGATACTCCATTCGTTTTTAATTAACGCAATTTATGCGATTAAAAACATAATCAAATTTTTATTTCACAAACACGATTATACTATTGTCAATAGATATATCGAGTATGTTGTGGATCACGAAAAGGTATCCGAGTACATTTCTGACCCATTGTGGAAAGGTGAATTAGAAAAGTTTGAACCGGATGTAAAAAGCTATCATCTCGATATTGACCAAGATGAAAAAATTACACAACCACCCGAGTGTGTAGACAGAATGCTTATTCGTGTAAAGTACTGGTACAATAATAAAATTTATAAATATTTGACGTACAACT
>PABN01000066.1 GCA_002699555.1 Dehalococcoidia bacterium | reverse complement strand
GTGTTTGATTGTCAAGACACAGACAACTCAGAAATGTACTGTTAGTTGATGTTTAGGTTCCTTAGCGTTTTCAGCATTTTTTCTTGTATTCTTTTGTTCTCAGTAAACTATTCAAATGCACAAGAGAAGCAACCTTCACTTATTGAAGTGGGAGAAAATGATTCGCCATTTTTGTTAGATCGCAAGCTAACTCTCCCATTTTTTACTTCTAAAGCTTCAGCCGTTATATCGATAATCGAAAATCGTATTGAGACAACTACAACTGCACTTATGGATTTAGCGACAACTTTCGATTCGATCCGTTTGCGCCAAGAAAAGGTCGAAAAGTCTTTAGAAAACGCGGCAGGCACTTTACTTGACCGGATTGAAGATGTTGAGAAGATAAGGCTTGACCGCGCTAAAAAATTAGAAAATGTTGAAGCGGCCGATAAGGAACGTCTTAAGGAAGATAAGAAAAAATACGAAAACATAGAGAAGGTGATGCAGCTAGCTAATTCAGAAGAATGGGTTTGCCCTGTAGCTAATACCGTAAAATTTTATGATTCATGGAACGAAAAAAGACCTAGAGGGATTCATAGAGGAGTAGACCTAGTTGGCTTTCACGGTGCGGATCTTTACGCTCCTGTGGATGGGGAAGTGATTTTTTTCTGGGATTCCGTGGGTGGTAAGTCTTACAGGCTCACTGCTAAAAATGGAGACTATTATTTTGGAACTCATCTGTATCGTTATGGTAAAAATTCTGGAAAAGTCTCAGCTGGAGATGTTATAGGTCAATTAGGTGCTGGTGGAAATGCTACGGGACCTCATTTACATTTTGAATTTCATGCTGGACCTACAGGTAGAGGTAATGAAGTCAATCCTTACCAATTGGTGAATAGAAGGTGTACTAACAGAATTCCTATGGAGATGCCACTGGACCACAGTGAAGGGGAAGAAAGAGACAAGTACATATTTTCATATGGGTATCTTGAGTGGGACTAAGCACCAATGGAGTGATAGCCACCATCCACGTGGAGTAACTCTCCAGTGGTTGCAGGTAACCAATCAGAGAATAATGCTACACAAGAGCGCGCTACTGGCTCAGGGTCTTCAACGTCCCAGCCAAGAGGGGAGCGCCCATCCCAAGCGTCTTCAAATTCAGAAAAACCTGGGATGCTTTTTGCAGCCATAGTTTTTATTGGACCTGCTGCTACAAGGTTTACTCTTATCCCATCTGGTCCAAGTGATTTAGCTAGGTAGCGAGAAGTCGATTCAAGTGCAGCTTTCGCAACTCCCATCCAGTTGTAAGCTGGCCAGGCAAAACGTGCGTCAAAATCAAGACCGACTATTGAGCTGCCTCTAGGCATTAATGGAGAAACCACTTCAGCGAGAGTTTTCAAAGAGTATGCAGAAATTTCCATTGCGACTTTAACGTCATCCCATGTGGCTGACATAAAATCTTCGCCTAGACAAGCCTCAGGTGCAAAACCAATTGCATGAAGCGCTCCATCCACTTCACCCCAGTTTGTTTTAAGCCACGAATGTATGTCTTTAGCTTGTTCAGCTGAAGTGACATCAAATTCTAAAACTTCTGGCTGACTTTCTAATTTCCTTGCGGTTCTACGAGTAAGACTTAATCCGCGGCCTGCTCCTGTAAGAACGATTTCAGCACCTTCAGCTATTGAACGTTCCGCAACCGCAAAAGCCAACGAGGAGTCCGTTAATACACCAGTAATGAGAAGTCTCTTACCACTTAATAAACCCAAAGTAAAAGCTCCTTTCTCAAGAACAGGCTACGTGTTACAACTATAATTCGTTAATTCTTTGACAGATGTATATAAAAAACATTCCATGAGTGTTTCGAGACGTAATATTGCCTAGGATCATCAACATGCAAATAGGCTTATTAGGCGCAACAGGACCTGCTGGGAAAGCTTTAGCGGCAAGACTCGCATCAGTAGGGTATGAAATCACAGTAGGTTCTCGAAGTAAATACCGTGCTTTGGAAATTAGAGACGAGATAGTTTCTTCATGGCCAGGAAAAGAACTACAAATCACGGCTGCAGAAAATATTGATGCAGCAAAAGCAGATCTTATTGTTATAGCAACACCATGGGATGCAGCTGCAACAACTGCTCGCTCTGTGGCGGAACACCTTCATGGAAAGGTAGTTATATGTATGTCAAATGCGATAGCTAGAGTTGCCGGAGAATTCCAACCTTTAGTGCCGCCACGTGGGTCAGTAGCAGCGACAGTCCAATCCGTAATTCAGGATTCATATGTGGCGGCAGCGATGCACCATGTTCCAGCTAATGAGTTAGGCGATTTAGGTGAAGATGTCGAAAGCGACGTGTTGGTCTGTTCTGATCATAAGAAAGCGACAGAAGTGACCTCGGAACTTTTATCTAAGATTCCAGGGATACGACCTCTAGACGCAGGAGGTTTGTCGAATGCAACTGCCATTGAAGCTTTCAGTGCTGTGATCCTCCAATTGAATAGTCGATATAAAACAAGAGCAGCTTTGAGATTCATAGGCATTGAAGAAAATTAGATATTTACTGGTTCAAGTACTAAAAACACTGAATCTTTACCCTCTGATTAGCTAACCTCGTTATATGGCTGAAATAAAAGTTACTCTCCCAGACGAATCAACTCGTGCTCTGCCCGAAGGTTCCACAGGTGCGGACTTAGCAGCTGATGTAGGCAGAGGTTTAGCTAAAGCAGCTATTGCTTTAAATGTCAATGGTGAAACAAAAGACTTAAGCAAACCACTCTCTGATGGGGATGCGGTATCAGTGGTAACTCCAGATACTGAAGATGGCCTATACGTTTTAAGGCATTCAACTGCGCACGTCTTAGCACAAGCTGTTCTTAGCATTTGGAAAGGTGCTACATATGCGATAGGTCCACCCATAAAAGATGGGTTTTATTATGATTTTGAACTCCCAGACGGAGCTACTTTCACAGAAGACGATTTGACGAATATCGAAAAGCGCATGCGTGAGATAATGAAAGAAGATCAGCGGTTTGAAAGACATGAGATTCCATCAGAAGAAGCTTTAGAGCTTTTTGGAAAGCACAAGTTCAAAAAAGAAATCATTGAAAGAGTCTCAACTGGTGAGATAGATAGTGAAATTTCAAATGAAGCCTCAGCGGAAGGAATTATTAGCTATTACAAAAATGGTCAAGATTTTGTTGACCTTTGCACAGGGCCACATGTGCCATCAACTGGAAAACTTGGCCATTTCGCTTTGCAAAAAGTTGCTGGAGCATATTGGAGGGGTGATGAAAAGCAGCCAATGTTGCAGCGCATATATGGAACCGCATGGGCGAGTAAAAAGGATTTAGATGATTATTTGGAGAGGCTAGCTGAAGCCGAGAAGAGGGATCATCGCCGATTAGCTGCAGAACTGGATCTAGTTTCATGGCCAGAAGATCTAGGTCCAGGACTTGCTGTGTGGCATCCAAAAGGGTCATTGATTCGAAAGGTGATAGAAGATTACAGTCGCACTAGACATGAAAATGGTGGTTATAACTTTGTATTTAGCCCCCATATAGCTAAATCAGTTCTTTGGGAGACTAGCGGACACTTAGACTTTTATGCCGAAGGCATGTACCCACCTATGGAAATGGATGGAGCTACTTACTATCCAAAACCAATGAATTGTCCCTTCCATGTAATGGTTTACAAAAGTTCACAACGTAGTTACAGGGATCTACCAACGCGTTATTTTGAACTTGGAACTGTCTACAGGTATGAACTCTCAGGTGCTGTACACGGACTCCTTAGAAGCAGGGGGTTTACCCAAGATGATTCACATATTTTCTGCACCCGTGAGCAGGTTCCAGAAGAGTTATCCTCATTGTTAGCTTTTTGTCTCTCCTTGCTTAGGGATTTTGGTTTTACTGATTTTCAAGCAAAACTTTCGACAAGACCTCCAGAGAAATCTGTGGGTGATGATGAATTATGGGACCTTGCCACAGAAGGATTAAGGCAGGCACTTGAAAAAGAAGAACTTCCATACATTATTGAAGAAGGAGGGGGTGCTTTTTACGGCCCTAAAATTGACATGGATGTGAATGATGCGATTGGTAGACCATGGCAACTTACCACTCTTCAATTAGATTTTAATCTTCCTGACCGTTTCGGTCTCGAATACATAGGAACCGATGGGGCTAGGCATCAACCCGTGATGATACACAGAGCATTATTGGGTTCGATAGAAAGATTTATTGGGGTTTTAATAGAGCACTATGCAGGAGCTTTCCCTACTTGGCTCTCTCCTGAGCAGGTAAGAATATTGCCTGTGGCAGCAGAACATCAAAACTATGCAGAGTCGCTTTTGGCTGAAATGGAGAATGAAGGATTCCGAGTCAGTATTGATATTGCTGATGAACCTCTTGGAAAAAGAGTTAGAGCAGGAAAAGTTGAAAAGATTCCTCATTTGTTGGTAGTTGGAGATGAAGATGTAAAAAATAACACTGTCGCTGACAACATTCGAAACAATGATGAACCCGAACGTGGTTTATCAATACAAGATTTTCTACTTCGTTTAAATGAAGAAGTGGAGAAGAAAATTTGAACAAACTAGAAAATTTGTGGGCTGGATGGAGAAAAGAATATTTGAGTTTGAACAATAGCGGAAACGATTCAGACAATTCAGAAAAAACCCTGTTTGAAGGTATTGATCAAAGCCAGCTGTCAGATCAAGAAACTTTTGTTATAGAAAAAAGAGAACTAACAATGGTTCTGCTTAATGTTTATCCCTACACCAGTGGGCATCTTCTGGTAGTTCCACGACGACCAGTGGAGACCCTTGCAGGGTTAAGCAGTGAAGAGCACGACTCTTTATGGAAAATGGTTACTGATGCTACAACAACGCTGCAGGAAGTATTTTCTCCTGAGGGAATTAATGTGGGTTTGAATCAAGGTGTAGCAGCTGGGGCTGGAGTACCTGATCATTTGCATGTGCATGTAGTCCCTCGTTGGAGTGGAGATACAAATTTTACTACTGTTACAGCTAACACTCGGGTGATACCTGAAGCTCTTATAGATACCTGGACCCGCATATCTGCAGTATGGCCAAGAGAGAATTAAATTACCAATTGACTCTTTGATTAAGGGTAAAGCATGAAAAGATCCCATTTATTGACCCTTGTGCTGTTGTTTGGTTCAATCGTTTTAGGTATTACAGAACTTATAGAAACAAAAGCTGTTTTATTTCTCATTATTATTTTTGGATTTACATCTGTGATAGCTGCTTTTTCTGATCGTTACAGAAATAAGTAATGCATTTTCTTCATCAAGCAAGCTACCTTGATACTGATCTATGAAGTTTCCTAATCGACCTCGTTGGGCTCCAAAAAGAAAACCAAAAACGGTTTTCGTATTTTCGGGAGGTGCTGTCAGAGGCGCCGCACAAATAGGAATGCTAAAAGTTTTATCTGAAGCAGGAATAAAACCGGATGAAATAGTAGGAGTCTCTATAGGTGCTCTTAACGGTTTCTGGTTTGCGTGTGAGCCAACTCTCAATCGAGTAGAAGAACTTGAGAAACTTTGGCTTGATATTGTTGAAGACCCTCCAATTAGTGGAAATGTCCTGCGACGAGTTACGTCAATACTTAGAGGAAAACCTAGCTTCGACACAGGTGAGAAGTTAAAAAGTTTTCTTCAAGAACATGTTCCTTCGACGGACTTAAGCAAGACAGAAATCCCTTTTCATTTAGGGACTACAAGCGCCTCGACAGGTTTAATCAATTGGTGGGATAAGGGTCCTAGCGTTGATTTACTTCTTGCTTCTGCGGCACTTCCAGGACTCCTACCTGCCGTCCAGTTAGATGACGATGATTACCATTTGGACGGTGGCGTTGTCTCAAATATCCCGCTGAGGAAGGCAGTTTCATTAAAACCGACAAGAGTGATTGTTTTAGATGTTGCAACAAGATTCCTGCCACCGGAAAAACAGACAGCGATTTCATTGATGATGATTGGATTTCGTGCAGCTTCAGCTGAATTGTCGCGACAAGAGTGGGCTGACGTGCCAAAAAATGTCAAAGTAATACATATAAGTCTCCAAGATCCTGATGGCGATTTAGACATTGATTTTGAGAATGTACCCAACTTGATGAAAGAGGGAGAAAAGGTGGCTCGAAAAGTTTTAGCAGAAAGTTTGACAAATGTTACCGACTGATCAGGAGGGTTATGAAAGCGCTCTGAAAAATTATCTTTCTAAAGAAAAACCTGCTGCAAATAATCTTGAGATTGTTGAACTGGATATTCCAGTAGCGACTGGATTCTCCAATGAAACAATTATTTTCAAAGCTCAATGGGAGGAAGAGGGAAAAGAGCAAAGCGAAAAATTTGTAGGCCGTATTGAACCTAAAGATGGTGGCATGTTCCCTGTTCAACGCAGTGGTCTTGAAGAGTCTTGTTATTTGCAGCACAAAATTATGCAAACTGTTGCAGATCAAAAAGTTGCTCCGATGCCTGAATTGTTGAGGTTCGAGGAAAACCTCGAACCTCTCGGGAGGTCTTTTTTTGCAATGGGTTTTGTTGAAGGTGAGATACCCAGTGACAATCCTAGGTATACAGTCGAAGGTTTTCTGGTTGATTCCTCCACTCCTGAGGATAGGAAAACTCTTGTTGAAGATGGGCTGCGAGCGATGGCAGGAATCCATTCAATCAAATGGAAAGAAGCCGGTCTCGATTGGCTTGATTGCAGTGGAACAGGAAAGCCGACCACGCAGACTCAGATAGATATTTGGCGAAACTATTCCTTATCAGAGCTTAAAGGTAGGGAACATCCTGTTTTAGATGAGGCATTCAACTGGTTGGAGGTAAATGATCCAAAAGATGAAAGAGTTGGCCTTTCATGGGGTGATGCAAGAATTGGCAATATCATCTGGCAAAATTATAAAGCAGCCGCAGTTCTGGATTGGGAGGCGTGTTCTCTTCTGCCTACAGAGGCAGATCTTGGATGGTGGCTAATGTTTGACCGTATGAGTTTTGACGACATGGGTGTTGAAAGAATGCAGGGATATCCGACCCGAGAGGAAATGATTTCGATCTATGAAACATTTACTGGAGAAGCCAGCAGAGATGTTCATTATTGGGAGGTTTTTGCCACAATGAGATTCTGTTCTATTTTCATACGACTAGGAGACCGTCTTGTGAATGCCGGCTTTATGCAAGAAGACTCAAATCCAGCCATACCTAATATGGTTACTGCTTCATTGGCTAAATATTTGGGGATAGATAACCCAACGCCTTCAATTCTGTAAAAGACTCTTATTGTTTTATCTGAGAAGAACCCAAATTGGTCGGTAGGTCTAGTGGGTGAATGATTCCAGAACTAGCTTCACAAACTGGTACTACCGCATTAACAATTCGGTTAGCTGCGGTGAAATTGCCACCTGATGCAGCACCAGGGTCAATTGGGTCTTCACCATGAACCGAAACTGTCAGACAAGGATCTCCGGTGATGATCACATTATGAAAGCCACCTTCTGGACTGTTTTTTGGCCATTCGGGAGCACAGTCATCATCAATTCTTGTTACGTGCTCTATTACTAAAAGAGGCTTGCCGTTAACTATCCCTTTGACTTCGAAACGAAGCGCACCTTGAGTCCCAGTTTCGAAATCTCCCATTCCTTCAACGAAGACATCTTTTTCAAGAGGACGTTTATCAACTTCAGTTGTGATTTCTTCCAATTCAACTTGAAATCCATCAGCTAAAACTCTGATCATCGGTGCCCAAACTTGCATAAGAGCCCAATCAGTTAGAATGGGTGCGTCGTATTCCATTGGTTGTCCAAAACCGCATAAAAATCTAACAGCATCAGGTTGGTCATATCCGGCATAGTTGGCAATTTCCTGAGCACGTACTTCGGTAATATTTGAACCCATACTGGCTAGAAAAATAGGAAGAATGTCAATTATCCAACCAGGGTCGATACCGGAAACGAAAATAGAAGAATCGCCCTCTTCGCATGCTTCGATAACTTGTGAACTCATGGGCTCAGGTGTCGATGGGGGATGCAGTAAAGGATGAAAACTCGTTGAAACTACATTTGTCCCAGATCTAAGTACGGGAAGGATTTCTGATAACGATTCTTCGGGACGAAAATCAGCATTTACAGTGTAAATAACAGCGTCGATATCAGACGATTCCGCAATCTTAATGTCTTTAGTAGCAATAACTCCTAAGTCATCTATGCCAGCGATACTCCCAGCATCAGTTCCGACTTTGGAATCACTGTGAACAATCACCCCGCTTAGATTTAATTCTTTATGAGAAGCGACTGCCCTTATGGCGAGTCGACCTACATTTCCAGTTCCCCAGACAATTACGTTCTTAGTCATTTTTCCCCAATCTTGCCGTTTGACGTGGAATACCATGATAAGGAGATCCGGCATTTTGATACCTCTCATAAAGATCAAAAAACTCTTCTCCGAACGGATTACCACCACGGAGTGGCATGGATGCCCGTACGATCGTAAAATCCAATGGCGCTAGTTCTTCTGCTTTTGCAAAATGCTGTTCGGAAACTTCATTAAGTCCGACTCTAAGTGCATTAGCAGCAATTCTGAAATGTAGACGAGCTGTAATTTCATTTTGATTAAAGTCTTCAACAATATGGTTGGCATCATCAGGAATGGCACCTTCTTTAACCCAGCTTTTGACTTGATTCATGTGGTCTGCACAAGAAATGCCGGTTAATTCAGCAAAAGTATCACTACCAAATTCACCAGCATTTGGTCGAATAATAATGTCGTTTTCGTCAACCCAAATAACAGTTGGCACATTACTAACTGCGTAAAGGTCGCTGAAAAGATGGTTGGCGTCAATTAGAACTGGGTAAGTTGCTTCCTTTGCAAGTTCTTTGATTGCTTCAACGTTTTCATCTATAGCGATTGCTATAACGACAAAATTTTCATCTTTTAAATCTTCAAATAGTGTCTGCCAACCTGGCAGATCAAAAGCACATCCTCACCAACTTGAAAAAGCTACAAGTAACTTTTTCTTATCGCTCCATTCGGAAAGAGATCGTAAGGTTCCATCGAGGTCTGGAAGGTTTAAGTCAGGAGCTTTGCGTTCCGAAAGAGCATTTTGCCTTAGCGAAGAGAAGCAATCAATGGCAAGAAACCCTGCTTCGACATCTACAACAGTTGAGAATCCAAGTGCTTCGGCGAGCGTTAACAGGTCGACTAAACCTGATGAGCTGGAAGTTGAATCTGAAGGTACAGGAACACAAGTGTCTCCTTTGCAGAGACCTTCATCTTTAAGCTCCCATCCTAAAATTTCTTTTACGTCAGTTTTCTTGACAGATGGCCTGCTATCAACCCAAGAAACTTCGACCACCGAAGTGTGGTCAGACAGAACAGTTAAAGTTTTGTTATCTATTTTATTCATTCTTACTTTCTATATTTGAACACTTATTAAGTAGCTCTTACGTCTTCAAATCTATCCACAGAACGCAGAGCAGGGAAAAGTCGCCACCATAAAACAACAACCAAAAGAGTTCCGGCACCTCCGAAAAGTATGGCACCTACTAAACCAAATACTGCAGCAGTAAAACCTGACTCTGCGGCTCCTAGTTCATTAGATGCACCAATGAAGACGCTCTCTACAGCGAGCACTCGTCCTCTCATTTGTTCTGGAGTAGCTAAAGGTACAAGACTTGCACGTATAAACATCGAAACAGCGTCAGCTGATGAAGCTATAAAAATAAGAATCAAAGCAGTAGTGAAACTTCTTGTCATGGCGATAGCTATGGTCGCTATTCCAAAAATTCCAACCATTTGAATAAGTCTTCTACCCACGTTGCGTTTCAATGGTTTAAATGAAAGAGAAAGCATTGTTATCCCAGCGCCGATACCCACCGAGGCGCGGAGCCACCCAAGCCCAACAGCCCCAACACCTAGACGTTGTTCAGCTATTGCAGGGAGTAAAGCAATTATCCCACCAAACAAGACTGCGAAAAGGTCAAGACTTACAGCCCCAAATAGAATTGGAGTTTTTCGAATGAAACGCAAACCTTCAAAAGCATCTTTTACTACTTGCTTTGTTCCAGTTGGTTTGTATTGGACGATCGGAGGTTTCGGAACAAACGTAAGAAGTGCTATCCCAGCTGAAAGGCCTATTGCAGCCATCAGGTAAGGAAGAGCAATGTCAGCCACGAATAGAAAACTAAAGAGAATTGGACCGGCAATGGTTCCGCCCATAAAAGATAATGCTTTTAAAGCGACTACTCTCTCAACAGTTCCTGGTGGGGCTAGATCAATGGGGAGAGCTCGATTAGCGGGCATAGCGAAAGACCTAAAGACACTAAATAAAAGAATTAAAGCGAAAATTGGCTTTAAAGAGGTTGGGTCAGTGCGGATATAGGAAAAGAGAAGAATGGAAATAAGCACCTCGCCTGATAGAGCTATAGCGAGCACTCTTCTTCGATCAAAACGGTCAGCTATTGATCCAGTTATTGGTGCAAGAAGGGCAACTGGTAAAAATTCAGCAACACCAATCAAACCTAAATCAAGTGGATTTCCAGTCATGTCCCATACCTGCTTGCCGATGATCGTAATTTGACCGATCTGAGATAATGATGCGAAAAAAGCTGAGACCAGCAATACATAAATACCGAAAGGTATTTTTGGAGTCGATGAATGGTTCATCTAGAAGGTCAGTTACCTTGTAGGTAATCCGGCATGAGTTGCCATAAGTAGACGACCTGCCCTCATGTCATGTTGAAGACTGGGAGCCATGCGATTCATGACGTAAGCAAATGACATATTTGCATCAACATCGATTACCGCCAAAGAGCCTCCCCAGCCTCCCCAAAAACAAGCTTTCTGATTAGGGCTGATAGGCATTAGGTCACTTCTTAGTCCGAAACCCATGCCGTGACGGATTGGAACGCCGAGGATATGGTCTGTTCCATCAGTTTGGATTTCAAAAATCTTGTCAACTGTTTCAGAAGAAACAAGTTTAAAGTTGTCGGAACTGCCATTTTGTGCAATCAAACTGTGAACAAGGGCAACAGAGCGTGCATTGCCGTGTCCATTTGCAGCTGGAAATTCAGAGCTTCTCCAACGGTCAGTGTTAGCTAACTTTGCACCCATTCTTCCATGTTTCTCAACACGCTCTACAAAAGGGTGGGGCGCTTGATCTGTCAAAAGCACAGGCCCGTCAACAGAATCAGTATCCAAAAGAGCAACTCGTTCAAAATGTTCGGTGGCCAATCCGATATGGAAATCTGCACCGATTTTGTTTGCGACTTCCTCCCTGAAAAAAGTTCCTAAAGTGCGCCCATCTACTTGTCTTAAGAGTTCTCCAAGTAGCCACCCTTGAGTCATTGGATGATAACCCGATGTACTTCCTGGCTCCCACCAGGTTGACTGAGATGCTAGACGATTGCATGTGTAATCCCAGTCAAATAATTGGTCTTCAGTTATAGGGGCGTCAAATCCTGGCAATCCTGCAGAATGAGAAAGAAGGTGGCTAACAAGGACCCCTTCTTTTCCATTTTGAGCGAAGTTTTTCCAATATTTACAAACAGGCGAATCTAGATCGATTAGCCCCCTATCAAAAAGCATCAAGATGCAGATTGCTGCCATGGTTTTTGTTGTTGACCATACATTTACGATTGTGTCTCTTTCCCACAAGTTTCCTTTTTCTGAGTCGGCCACTCCACCCCAAAGATCGACAACCAGTTCACCATCTACAAAAACAGCACAACATGCACCTAGATCTCCTTCTTCGAAGTTTTTTTCAAAAGCTTCTGCAACTGCTGCAAAGGATGGTTCAAAAGTTCCGTTAATTTCAGTCATTAAAATCAAATCCGAATAATAGTTTTATGGTTTTCCAACAAGAAAAAACTCGATATTACCGGAGTCTAATTTCAAAGAGCTTAAATGTCTTCATTTGGTTCAATAAGTTTTTGAAGAACCGAATCTATATCCACTCGGTCATTAGGAAGGTTCTTGAAATCTGTCAAACGTTCGTAAACTTCAGCAGCAGCATCCCAGAAAACATTCGGAACTCCGTGCGAAGCAAAAGTTTCAGAAATTTCGTTCATCTCTGAAACGAATCTCCAAGCCTTCGGGGAATTTAAAGTTGCTGACAATAAAGTCATCGCCTCAGCATTGGGTTGAGACAAGCTCCACTCGTGAAGCAAATCTTTCTCAACACCGGCATTTTTTGCCATAGCTCTAACAGCAAGAATTAGTGCGCTTGAACCTTTAGTCCAGGCACCATAAGCAATTTTTAAAGAAGCAGCTTTGCCTATCTCATGTCCAACTGAATGAACGCTTAAAAAACCATCTGTAAAAATATCTTTAATCTCATCACATCTTTCACCGGAAACGTAAAGTCTTGTAGATCCTTCTGAGTTTGCTGGAGGTCCAATAATTCCACCGTCTACAAAGTCGATATTACTTGCCTTTAACAGATCATTAATTAGATGTTTTTTTTCTGGAGATCCTGCATTTGCATCCATATATAGCCCCTCAAACCCAGTTTCTGAAACAGCTTTCGCAACTTCCATAGCTGATTGCGGGGGACAGATTGAGAAAACCATTTCGCTTTCACTAATTTTGGAAAGTGTTTTAATGTCCTCAAGCTTTTGAAACGAAGCACGGCTTTTAGTGTCTTCAGACCTACCTTCTGAAACCCATAGAACCCTATGTCCTGAACTGATTGCAGCAGCAGCCACAGAAATACCCATTTCTCCTGGATGAAGGATTGTCAATATCATTTCTTTATTTCATTGGGCATCGGATAACAGTAGCTAAAAAACTTATGCAACAGAGACAGTGGGCAAGAAGTAGTGTAAAGGTATGAAAGCTCCAGAAACGATTATTTGCGTTGATTGTGGTGGTAAATGCAAACTACTGATACACCCAGAAAAAGAAATTGAACCAGGGGATGTAGTTGCATACAGATGTCTTGAATGTATGGATCGTTGGGACGTAGTGATGGAAGAAGAAACTGGCGATTTTCAGTAATCTCCTAAAATAACTTCTTTGTGATGTTATGAGGGTCCATCTGATTCTGGACACGCGCTTCTACCAGAACAACCAGAAATTGTTCAGAAGGCTATTTTGGGGTGGTTAAAAGAACGAAATTAAGATTTTAATTATCAGATTTTGTTTACGTTCAAGGCTTCGGGGCCTTTTTTACCTTCACCGATTTCAAACTCAACGGTTTGTCCTTCATCAAGACTCTTGTATCCATCACCCTCGATATTGGAATAATGAACGAATATGTCTTCTCCGTCATCCACGGAAATGAATCCGAACCCTTTTTCATTTAGAAAAAATTTTACAGTGCCTGTAGGCATAACTTTTATTTCCTTACATTAATTCATTCATGTCTGATGACATGATGTTTTTAGTCTACGAGGGAATAGGGAATTGCGGTTAAAGTCCAAATGATTCAATTATTACCTTCTCCTAATTACCCTATTTGGATAGTGTTAATGGTAAGGGTGGGGGAAATGACTGAAGAAAAGTTTTTGAATCAGACATATAAGCTTGAAACACAAGCAGAAACTCTTGCTCATTATGAGGCTTGGGCTGAGACCTACGACGAAGAGATAACAGAAAATGATTATGCTCAACCAGAGAGATGCGCTACTGCTCTAGCCCAATATTCAACCAGTAAAGAAATTGATGTATTAGATATTGGTTGCGGAAGTGGACTTTCAGGATTAGCTCTAAGTAATTCTGGATTCAAAAACATTGACGGCTGTGACTTTTCTCCTGCGATGCTTGAAAAGGCCAAACATACAAATGCTTATCGACAACTATTTATAGCTGACATAAATGAAGAATTAGCGATAGGCGCAGAGACTTATGATGCAGTTTCTGCGGTCGGTGTCTTAGCTTTTGCACACATCAGAACTGAAGCTTTACACCACATGCTTAGAGTCATAAAAAGCAACGGTTTACTTGTAGTCGGTTTGAACGAACACTACTGGGAAGGTGATTCTGTAGGTGACAAAATCAGAACTCTTTGTGAAGAGGGTGTTGCCGATCTGCTTTTCGAAGAATACGGCGACCATCTCCCAGGCGCTAATATAGGCGGCTGGGTAGCAGTCCTTAGAAAAAAATAAGTGTCAAAACTGTGTCTACGGATGAAGTAGTTTGCCCGAATTGCGGTGAAGACGAAAACCTTCGAGGCGACTCAAAAGAATCTGGAAATACAGAAAAAGTCAAAGTGACTTGCGAGACATGTCAAATAAAATGGGAACGAGATCTAACTCCTAAGTGTTCTTCTTGTTCATCAGGAGATCTACGTGCAGCGGTCCGTTCAATAGTAGATAAGTCTCGCGGGACGCAACTTTCGATTCAGTCGCTTAGTGTCGTATACCTTTGTCCTAAGTGTGATTCAGAAGAACTTAGCGTATGGAACCAGTCGAATACCCCTCTTCCTCCTCATGAATTACCGTATGACATCGAATAGTTCTATGTAGGGTCAGTTCATGACTTCACTTTTTGGTTTCATTAGACCGCTAATAGGCGGGGTTATAAGAACAACTTCAGAATTTTTGACACGTTTGGCTGTAATTGGACCAAAAGATATTCGTTCAAAACGGTTTGGAAAATTTGGTGTAGGTTCAAGTATCTCATGGCCTACAGGTTCAGGCTTCGGTGAGAAATGGATATGGATAGGTGAAGATGTATTGATAGCAGCAGATGTCACTTTGTCAGCAGGAATGGGCCCTGGTCAAGAAATGGTAACTAATCCTGTTGTTCGGATTGGAGACCGTTGTCTAATAGGGAGAGGCACATCAATAATTGGGCATCTATCTATAGAAATTGGTGAAGATGTTTTTACAGGAATGAACGTCTATATAACTGATCAAAATCATGGTTACGAGAATCTTGAATTGCCAATTGGAAAACAACTACCTAGTGAACAACCTGTCTCTATAGGGAAGAACAGTTGGATAGGATCTGGAGCCATAATTTTACCTGGATCAAAAATAGGAGATCATGTGGTTATTGGGGCTAATTCAGTTGTAACAGGTGAAATTCCCTCATGTTCGGTTGCTGTTGGCAGTCCAGCGAGAGTTGTGCGTAAATACGACGGTGAGTCATGGAAACGTCAGAAAACTATTATTTCTGATTCGAGTGAGTAGTTAAATCAGATTTATCCTTATTTTCCCGCAATCCAAAAGTTAGAAACAGACTGATTATCGAGACGATAACTATGAAACCAACACCTCTTTTGTATAAAGCAACTGTTGGCTGACCTAATTCGCTGAATGTAAGAGTCGCTGCTAGAGCAATACCAAAAGAAGACCCAACACGTTGTATCGAGTTAACGAAAGCCAAAGCAGATCCTATTCGATCAGGCTGAACGTTTTGAGAGGCCGAAACGGAAAGCAATTGCCAAATAGTACCCATCCCAAAACCAGCGCAAGCAACTGTTATTAGAAGACATAGGAGGGATTCTTTTTCGTCTGCAAAAATCCAAAATTGTAAGAATCCAAGTGTGTATACGGTTATCCCACAAAGAATCACAGGGAAGTGACCGTACTCGTCTGCCATGCGACCAGTCGGCATTGACGTCAAGACAACCATGCCTGGCATGACGGTCAGGAGGATGCTTGCTTTTATTAAACCAAAATTCCAAATATCGGTTAGGTAAAGGAGGAGTACCAACCAATGTGAGAAAAAAACAGATGCAATAGTGAAAGCTAAAAAGGCCGTAAATCTGTATTTACGTCGTTTAAAAAGAGGTAGCGGTATTTGGGGGTCGTTACTAATTCTTGAACGTTGTAAAAATAAGTATGTCAATAAAAGAGACAGGAACACAGTTCCTAAGAAGTTGATTGAAAGCCAACCCCATTCATCGGCTTTGGAAAGTGAAAAAACTAAAAAACCGACTGCAAAAACAGCAAGTGTAGAATCTATGAAATCTATTTTTCGGTGTGTGTTTCTTCCAGGGACATCAGCGTCTTCCCAAGATAGAAAAGCTGCCAAAAGGGCAATTGGTATTTGTGAGAAATATCCGAAACGCCATGAGAATGAACTTATAAGTAGCGTTATGACAATAGGTCCAGCTACGCCAGATGCCCCTACAAAAACACCTACTCTGGCTAAAGCCATATTTTCAGAACCTGGCTCAGCTTTTGCTACGAGGATCGCAGCTGCCAAGGGTGAAATAATAGCTAGAGATACTGCTGTCAAGCCTCGAAACGCAATCAGGACCCATAAGTTTGGTGAAAGGGCACAGCAAAGATTAGTGAAAGCGAAGAAGACTATTCCCCATTTGTAAAGGTTCTGATATCCATATTTTTCACCAAGACGACCTCCCTGCAGTAGAAGGGAAGAGCTGATAACTCCGGTGATTGTGAGTATCCATGCAGCGTCAGTGGCATCACCAAAAGCTAGAACATCACGAATTTCTGGAAACAGAAAAAACATAGTCGTTGCTTCCCAACCTGAAACAAAACCACAAAGACTCGCACCAATAGTTATACGTTTTTGATTTGACATCAACTATGAAGATTCAGTCATTGATTCAAGCATTGATGCCATTTGCTCCTGAATTTTCTCAACAGCTTTTTTGGGACGAATCATGACTTTAAATTCAGTTATGAGATTATTTTCATCGCAGGTAATAATGTCGATACCGTTGACTTCTATCCCATCAATGATTGTTTCGAATTCAAGAGCTGCATGGTTCCCATCGAGAATATATTTCGTGTAGTTAAAAGATCCAGAATCCGTTGATGAATCATTTTTTCCTTTGTCCTCTTCATCACCTGGGAAAACTTTATAAGCGGCATTTAAATAAAGCTTTGTCAACTCTCTGCCCTTTAGTGGTTTGAAAACAACAGGCGACAAGAAAACGCATTCTTCATGTAGAAGGTCGTCAAGTTCTAAATCACCACGTAGAAAAGAATGCCAATTTTCAATAGTTTTTTCAATCATTTTGTAATCAAGTCAGTTTTCAGATTTGTTATGTTCGTTAATGAATCTAACAGCCTCTTTTAGAGAGTTCTTAGCTTCAGGGATGAATCCACCGAAAAGTGGGTATACATGCCATAAGCCTTTCGCTATTTCAATTTCCACTTTAACTCCGGCCTTTGAGGCGAGATCGGCTAGCCGTTCCGAATCGGATAGAAGCAGTTCTTCATCGCCTGCCTGAATGAGCATTGGTGGAAGGCCTTCTAAATCAGCAAAAAGAGGAGAAATTCCGGGATTGCTAGCATCTTCTTCACCTCTGTAACGGTCAGCCCCTGTACGTATCCAATCTGGAGCGAGCATCACATCCACTTCAGCTTTTGTATTCATGGACTCCCCAGAATGGGTTAAATCTAACCAAGGTGAAATCATATAAAGACAACTAGGTGAAAGACCGTGGTTATCGCGTAGAGAAACAGCTGTGGCAAGTGTCGCCCCGCCACCAGCAGAATCACCAGCAACGGCAATTGCGTCACCAGTCTCATCTTTTAAAGCCAAATAAGCAGCAACACAATCCTCAATACCAGCAGGGTAAGGGTTTTCT
>PABN01000065.1 GCA_002699555.1 Dehalococcoidia bacterium | reverse complement strand
TTATTTTTAGATATTTCAGAAAAAATCAAATCTTTGTCAAAACCTTTTTGTATAACAGCTGAACCTCCAACAAGTAATGTGCCATGTAAACCAATGCCCATTCCATGAATGTGGAATAAAGGGAGGCACAATAAAAGACAGTCTGATTCTGTCCATTCCCATGCTCTAACCACTGAAAGGGCTCCAGCTAATAAAGATCTTTGGCTATGTACAGCCCCCTTTGGTTTCCCCGTAGTTCCTGATGTGTATGCAATCAAAGCTGGGTCTCCTGGTTTAGCGTGATCCAAATCTGGCATGGGACCACTTTTTGCTTCAACTGCTATAGAGGAAACGAATAAATCAGAATTTGTTGAATTTAAAAGTCCATACCATTCTTTCTGATCTACCAAAGCTGCCGCGGGTCTTGCATCTTCAATTAGAAATTCCAATTCAGCCTCTCTATATGAACTATTAACAGGCACGACTACGAGACCGAGTCTTAGACACGCGACGTGTGCAACAACTAGATCTAGCGAGTTTTCTCCAGAAATTAGAACCCGGTCTCCAGGCACCAAACCAGAATTAGCTAAATCCGATGCTGTTTTAGAAGTTAGATCTAAAAAAGTACCCCGATCTATTTCACGCCCATCGAATGAAAACAATTTTTGTCTTTGTTCTACTTCTAAACTTTTTTTCCAAGCACCTACAAGGGTTTCTCCATAAGGTATCTCCAATTCCTGGCCAGATAATACAAGTTGAGTTTCCATACAAATTCTCAATATCGTTTCTTACATTTTGAACATACAAGCAACCTCCCTCTTGGCCTTGACTTATGAGCCAAAATCAGCCATACTAATGGAAGCCATTAAATAAAAGAGGTTTCAATGGAATTCGGAATTTTTAGTAACGGTTACATACCCGGACCCGCAGCCCACGACACAGAATCGGAACATACCGAGTTGATGCGCGAGGCAAGTTATGGGATCACCGCTGACAAAAACAACTGGAAATACATGTGGTTTGGTGAACATCATGCTCTCACCGAATACAGCCACATGTCTGCCCCATCACCATTGATGGGTTGGGTAGCAGCACAAACAGACTACATACATCTTGGGTCAGCAATAACAAGCTTGCCAACAAATAAAGAACATCCGGTTCGTATAGCCGAAAGAGCTGCGATGCTTGATCATGTAACAGAAAATCGCTTTGAGTTTGGAACTGGACGCGGTGCGGGAAGTCATGAACTTCTAAGTTTTAATGTCGCTGATCCAAGTGAAACTAAGGCGCAATGGGATGAAGTTATTCGTGAGATACCTCGCATGTGGGAACAGAAAGACTATGACTTCAAAGGAGAGTTTTTCACTGTGCCTACTCCACACAACATTCTTCCGAAACCCTACGGTAAAGGCCACCCCCCTCTTTGGGTAGCTTGTGGAAATCCACCAACATTCGCTAAAGCAGGGTCACTTGGCATAGGTGCAATAGCCTTCAACTTTGAACCTATTCATAACCTCAAGGGACGCGTCGACGCCTACAAAGAAGCTATTCAAGACCCCGTAGAGCAAATCGGCCAGTTCAAAAACGATAATGTCATGATGACCAATGCTGTCATTTGCCTTGAAAATCGCGATGAAGCAAGAGCAATCGCTAAAACAAAAGGAAGGGGTTACCTAGTGACCATGGTCAACATGTATCACGACACAATGCCAAAATCCCCGGACGCTGTGACTTGGCCTGATGCACCAATAGATCCGAACTGGACCGATGAAATGCTTGATTGGGCAATCGATGAGGGATACATGCTTTGTGGAACTCCTGAAGAAGTGTGCGGACAACTAGTTCGATACCAAGAAGTAGGTTGTGATCAAGTCGTGTTCGGATTGCCAATTGAAGGAATGGCTCACGAACAGGTTCTAGAAATGCTTGAGATTTTTGGACAACGTGTAATCCCTGAATTCGATAAGGATCCTATTCATTCGACAGATCATTATAGAGCAGAAGCACAAAGGAGATTCCCTGACTTTCAGTATGAACTTCCAGAAGACATATCGGTTTCCGTATTACCTTCAAACGCCCTATTGCCACTCGGATAAGTGCCCCGAAGCAGCGTCAAAACACGCGAACAACTCCTATTAGAGGCTGAAAGACTTTTTGCACTAAAAGGAATCTGGCAAGTTCAAGTTCAAGAAATCGTAGTTGCGGCTGATCAGCGTAATACCTCTGCTGTTACATACCACTTTGGCTCAAGAGAGGGCCTGCTTCAAGGGATTCTTACTTCTCACGGAACTCCTATCGATGAACGCAGAGGAGAGATTCTCTTGTCTCTTGATGAAAAATCGTCCACGCGGGCATTAGTAAATTCTCTGGTTGTGCCTATGGTTAGCTGCTTAGAAACTCAAAGCGGATGTCGATACCTTCAGATAATTTCCCAGTTGTCAGATCAGTTCTCAAACTGGAGGAGTCTTTCCGGGGATCTTTCTTCTCCTCACCTTTCTAAAGCCCTAGAGTTGCTTGAAAGTCGCCCAGTGTTCTTGCCAATCCCCGTCCGACAAGAGCGCCTTATTGCAATGATGCAACTAATGACTTCATCTCTGTCAGAAAGGGCTCGATCTTTGGAGACTGAGATGAAAATGTTATTGAGCAATTCGGAATACAAAGAAAACTTGATTGACATGCTTGTAGGAATCCTTGAAGCCCCTGTCGGCAACTGAATTGACTACACAAATGGCTTTATTATTTTGTTCTGCTGATTAATTCTTCCGTAAGGTCATCAACTGAAGCAGCTCCTGTTAAAGCCATTGTTCTTTCAACACCTTCATGAAGAAGCTCAAGAACGTGGTCAACTCCACTTTCACCACATGCTCCAAGAGCATAAAGGTAAGGTCTTCCAGCCATGACTGCATTAGCTCCCAGTGAAACCGCTTTCACTATGTCTGAACCCCTACGGGCTCCGCCATCACAAATTATCTCTAAACGCCCGTGAATTGCTTCAGCAACTTCTGGTAACAAATCGAATGGTGCTGGTGCCCCATCTAGTTGTCTCCCACCATGGTTAGAGATTGCGATTGCCTCCACACCTGAATCAACAGCAATTAAAGCATCCTCGACTGTTTGGATTCCTTTTATCAATATTGGCCCTTTCCAGATAGATCTAAGCCATTCCACGTCGTTCCAAGAGAGACCTGGATCGAATTGGGATTTCATATGTTCGGCAAGATCGACTGCTGTTGAACCATCAATCGCAGTTATGCCTTCAACATTTGCAAAACGAATAGGATCTGCCTTTAAAAAATCCCATGTCCAAGAAGGATTCTTCAAGCCATCTATTATCGTTCCAGGACCAACCTCGGGGGGCAAAGTAAACCCTCTTCGCACATCGCGCTCTCGTCTGCCTAGAACAGCCGTGTCAACGGTGAGACACACCGCCTCAAAACCTGCCGCTTCAGCTCTTTTCACAAGGTTTTCAACAACAGAGCGATCCCTCCATGTATATATCTGAAACCAAAGACGAGTGTTACTTTCGGCTACTGCTGCACATTCCTCTATAGAGCGTGTTGCCATTGTCGACAAAGTGAATGGCACACCTGCCCGAGTTGCTGCCCTAACAACTGCCAATTCCCCTTGTGAATGTGCGATTCTCGTAAAACCTGTCGGCGCTAAAACAAGAGGAAAAGCCAATCTCCGGCCAAACAAAGAAGTAGACGTATCTATATTGGCCATATCTCTTAACACTCTGGGCTTGAAGGAAGCTTTTTTATAAGCTTCGATATTTCTTCGCAAGGTAATTTCGTCTTCAGCCCCTCCGTCTATGTAGTCAAAAACTCCGACTGGGAGACGCCTTTTAGCTAGTTTTCTTAAATCATCAACATTCGCAGCTTTTCTAAGAAGTCGTTTTGTTCTGTTTAATTCCAACTTTCGGAATCTGACAACAGAACGAATACTGTTAAAAATTGCCATTACAAACCAGCCGTTTAGGGGTCAATCTTCGAATCAAGTTTGGCTACTCGTGCCTCGTGGCGTCCACCTTCAAATTCTTCATTTAACCATGCATTCAATGCCTCAACTGCAACTTCAGGGTCAATCAAACGCTCTCCGAAACAAAGAACATTTGCATTATTATGAGCTTTTGACCATTTCGCAGTTTCGACGTCATTAACAGTCGCAGCTCTAATGCCTGAAATTTTGTTTGCCGCTATTCCTATACCTATACCGGATCCGCAAACTGCAACTCCCAAATCTGCAGAACCCCCCGCAACTTCTAAACCAACTGCAAAGCCGTAATCAGGATAATCAACTCGTTCGGTCGAGTCTGTGCCACAGTCGACTACTTCATGACCCATCTTGCTAAGTTCATTCTTCAGACGCTCTTTGAGCTCATAACCTGCGTGGTCGCAACCAATTGCTATTACTTTCATGACAATAGACTAGCCTCTTACAGCCGAAGACCTGCAGCGATCAGATCATCAGAACATAAAGCACCTTCTCGCAGGATCTCAGCTTTATCTGATAATAAATTTACAACAGTTGAAGGTTTACCTTTGCACGCACCACCATCAATCACTAGCAAATTGTCACCCAGTTCTTCTGCTGCCTCTTTCGCGTTTTCTGGCGTTTGTAACCCTGAACGATTTGCTGACGTGACTGCTAGTGGACCCACAACTTTTGTCAAAGATTGCATGAACCTGTGGTCGGGACATCTAACCCCTATTGAGTTTTCATCACCACCTAAAAAATAACCTAAATGTATTGAGCGTTCAGCTACAACAGTAAGTGGTCCCGGCCAAAACCTTTGAGATAAAAGTTCAAATTCCTTTGAAGAGACCACAAGTTCAGAGGCTTGCAAAGCATCAGAAACCAAAACAGCGCATGCTTGATCATCCAAACGGTTTTTACGTTGAAAAATCTCTTCAACCGCACCTTTATTGGTCGGAATTGCTGCTATTCCATAAACTGTGTCAGTGGGAAGCAGAACCAACTTCCCCTCATTCAAGGCTTGAGATGCTTCAGAAACAGCTAGTTCAAAATCCGAACTTAGATCTAAGAAACGCTTCATAGAGGTTTTCTTGCGATCAAGACACGTTCTCGGCCTGCTAGGTCATGTCTTACCTGAATTTCTCGATAATTTAGGCTTTCAGCCTCTTTGACCATTGCATCTGCCTGCATAGGTGCTAATTCTAAAATTAATTGTCCATCTGCAGACAACCAATCGATCGAATTATTTAAGAGGAAACTTAAATCCTCTGTCCCTAATGGGCCAGAGCGTAAAGATGACAAAGGTTCCCAATCGCTTACTTCTATTGGCAACTCTTCGCTGTCACCTATGTACGGAGGGTTAGAAATAACTATGTCAAATTTTTCCAACATTTCTACTGGTAAAGCTTCAAACCAAGATCCTTGACTGATCGAGACTCTTTGGCCTGCCATTCCCAAGCCAGCAAGATTGGCACGCGTAACTGAAATAGCTCCTTCTGAAATGTCTGTACACCATACAGACACGTTTTGAGTCTCTCTGACTATCGAAAGTCCTATAGCACCTGAACCACAACCTAGATCTGCGACGTTTATGGATCTTGTCGCATCTAAATCATCTTTCTTGCTCTTGCATTCATCCAATGCGTAGTCAACTAAAATTTCGGTTTCCGGTCTAGGTATCAAAACCCTGTCATCTACAAATAAATCAAGTTCTCGAAACTGCCATCTACCAAGAACATACTGAAGAGGCTCACCAGTTACTCTTCGCTCAATCATTCCCTTCAATCTCTTTAACTGGATAGGTTTCGCTTGTTCTTGATAGTCTTCTGGATATTCAAGTCCGGAAACTTCTTCTATCATCCATTTTGCTTCGAGTTCAGAATTGTCACCTTTAAGTAGTCGTGCTGTTTCTGCGAGTAACTCCTTCCAGCTCACCGGTGCGTCTTGACTAAATACCTCTCTATCCATTTCTACTGCTTGTTAGTCAAAACTCTCAGCTAGTTGTCGGTCTCTTTCTGCAATCAGTAACGCTTCAACGACTTCATCTAAATCTCCAGCAAGAATCCTGTCTAAGCGGTGCAGAGTAAGACCTATTCGATGGTCAGTAACCCTGTTTTCTTTAAAATTGTAGGTCCTTATTTTTTCTGATCTTCCACCACCACCTACTTGGTCGCGTCTAGCTGATGCCGCTTCTGACTGTTGACGTTCCTGTTCAATCTGAAACAATCTGGCTCTAAGAACACGCAAAGCTTTTGTTTTGTTCTGAAGTTGGCTTTTCTCATCTTGCATAGTTACAACCAAACCAGTTGGTAGGTGAGTAATACGAACAGCCGAATCTGTGGTATTAACCGACTGTCCACCAGGGCCAGATGACCTATAAACATCTACCTGTAAATCTTTTTCCTCTATAGCTATCTCTACTTCATCTGCTTCTGGGAGGACAGTCACGGTTGCAGATGATGTATGAACGCGTCCTTGAGTTTCGGTGACCGGCACTCTTTGAACACGGTGGACCCCTCCTTCGTGCTTTAAGTGGGTCCAAGCTGTTTCACCACGGATCAAAAAAACTACTTCTGTAAAACCACCCATATCAGATTCTTTACTCTCAAGAGGTTCGACGACCCATCCTTTAGCGGCGGAAATAGCTACATACATGTCCCGAAGGTTGCGTGCGAAAAGGTTTGCCTCTTCTCCGCCTTCTGCACCTCTGATTTCTATAATTACCGTTCTCCCGTCATTCGGGTCTTGAGGTAACAAGAAAACTCGTAATTCGGTTTCTAATTCTGCGATCTCACTCTTCAATTGCGTTAATTCCTCTTGAAGCTGATCACGTTCATCACCTTCAGTTACTTCTACCAGTTCTTTTGCAGTTTCAAGATTTTCATATGCAGCTTGGAGAGGGCGGCCAGCTGAAAGAGCATTTCCCAGTTCTTTATGCCTTCGACCAAGACTCTCTAATAACTTTGGATCAGAAACTACATCAGGATCGGATAATCGTTTTTCCACGTCTTCAAACTCAGAAATCAAAGCTTTTACTTGATCGATCATTAACTCAGGGTATCGGTATGTGACTTGCTGCAATATGCATTCTGGTTTTACACAGAAACAATTTAAATAGTCGGGATCTCCCACCCTCCTACAACCCCTTTAACAACTAAGGGGATATCTAAATAGCTAAGGGACTTTTCTACCGGGACTAAAATATCTTTTTCGGGAAGCACCACTTCAACACAGTCGGGACTTTCAAGCGAAATTAAATCTGCAATAAATGAGACTAGACAAATATCGACACCGACTGAGAAAACAATAAGAACTTTTTTCCCCGCCGCGTTAATACCGGTTGCTGCTGCTGGCATCGTTTCTCGTAATGATTCCCTTTCTCTAGGGGGGTCAACGCAAGTCAGATTTTCGAAACCGAACATTTCTGGATTGGCTAAAGCATCTGCTCTAAGCCATCTTTCCCTAGCGAGTCTCGATAATGGATGGAGAGCAGATCCTGGCTTTCTAGAAGAAGTAACAATCTCTACTGCTGATGCAAGAACTTCCGACAATGGTCTACCGCTATTCATTAAAGAATTAGCTTCGCGGTCAAATTTCCCTACTCCGACTTCAATTTCACCATCAGCAACTCTTATCACTTCAAGTCCTAAAATCTCACCTTTCCATGTTCCACACTCGGAAATTGACTCCAATCCAAATTTCGAACACAGTTCATAGAACTCAGGAGGTGCCTCTTGCGCGTTACCCTTGCTTTCAATAGCGACTGGTTCAACAGGGACAGGCTTCCCATCAGATAAGAAGAAAATACTGGGTGATGGATTCAAAATGCTTGATCGTCTTTGTGTTGCTTGAGCATCCTTAAGATTCTCAAAAAATATCACTAAGTCAAGTTGATCCTGAGTCGTTAACTCTAAAAGAGATGCGCCCAGCATGCTTTCTGGACTTTCCTCATCAGCTATAACCCATAAGGTCGAATTGTTGCGAATTCCATTTCCGGAAGACTCCGTCAAATTTCCATATTCTTCGGAAAGAATTTTTCGTAATTTACTTCGGTTTAGAGATAACCGTTGTTCTTCTTCTAAAGGCAATTTTTCTACAAGTATTATCTACAGTAGTTCTACTCGGAACCCTTTTTACGACCTTTGCCGTACCTGCGTTCAAATCTTTCAACTCGACCCGCTGTATCAATAATCTGCATCTTGCCTGTGAAGAATGGATGACTCGCAGAAGAAACTTCAACTTTAACCAACGGGTACTCAACCCCATCAACAATAGTTGTTTCTCCGGTCTCAGCCGTTGAAGGAATCAAAAAGGTAGTTCCTTCACTAGTGTCTTGGAACGCAACTGTTCTATATTCAGGATGTATTTCAGATCTCATAGCTGTCCAGTCTGTTGGAATTGTTTACTATTAACAACCTATTTTTTAATTCAAGAAGCTTCTATTGACGGACCTTTAGCAACTTCTGCCAAAAATTCATCATTGTTAGGAAAAGTTTTTAATCGGTCAATGAGTAGCTCTAGGCCTGCGCCTGAACCATTATCCCCATCTGACGCCAAACCATTTAGAACTCGTCTTAATTTCCATACTTGATTTAATTGTTTACGATCAAATAAAAGTTCTTCATGGCGAGTTGATGAAGCATTTACATCAATAGCGGGATAAACACGCCTTTCCGCAATTCTTCGATCCAAACGAAGTTCCATGTTTCCTGTTCCTTTGAACTCCTCAAAAATAACTTCGTCCATCTTCGACCCTGTTTCTACTAAAGCCGTTGCCAAAATAGTCAAAGAGCCACCTTCTTCAACATTTCTAGCAGCACCAAAAAATTTCTTTGGTGGATACAAAGCTCCACTATCAACACCACCAGACATGATTCTTCCTGTCGCCGGAGCAGCCAGATTGTAAGCTCTAGCTAATCGTGTGATTCCGTCAAGAATTATCACTACATCTTCACCATATTCAACGAGTCTTCGAGCTCTCTCTATGGTTACCTCAGCAATAGCGGTGTGCTCTTCAGCAGGTCTATCGAAAGTTGAAGCAGCAACTTCACCATTAATAAGCCATCTTTTCATATCAGTGACTTCTTCAGGCCTTTCGTCAACCAGCAAGACAATCAATTTAACTTCAGGATTGTTTGTTTCTATTGACCTAGCAATCTGTTTCATTATTGTTGTCTTACCAGCCTTCGGTGGTGAAACGATAAGACCCCTTTGTCCCTTACCTATTGGGGATAACAAATCAACGATGCGAGCAGTCATATTAGTTGGGTCAGCGGCCAATTCGAGGTTTAACCGCTCATCCGGAAATAAAGGTGTCAAGTCTTCGAAGTGAGGTCTTTTCTGTGCATCCTCAGGCGGATTCCCATTTACAGTATCTAATCTCAATAAAGCAGGGTTTTTTTCACTTCTATTTGCTGGTCTTGCTCCACCAACTAAATAGTCTCCACGCCGAAGATCAAATTGCTTCACCTGTTTCACAGACACATAAGCATCTTGTTTCGAAGGACGGAATCCTGTTGTTCGCAAAAAGCCATAACCTTCATTACGTAAATCTAAATAGCCCTCTATCGAAACAGGTTCACCATCCCAAGAATCATCTTGACCATCTGGCCCTCTGCCACGACGGCGACGGCGACGGTTTCCAGGTTCAGTAAATTCATTGTTGCGTTTTTCTCGATTATTGCTGGAACTTCTTGATTCCGAGTCTCTACTTGACGACGCACTTCCACTGCTGGCGTTATCCGAAGTTTCAGATTTAACTGACTTACTGGAATCTTCACTCTTACTTCCTTCTTCAGAGTCGTCCTTGCTTTCTTCTTCAGCCTCATCCTTGAGAGCGACCTCCCAATCAGCCAGCGGTTCTTCTTCATCTTTTGTCGTTGTGTCTTCAACACCTGCAGAAGTCTCTTTCTCTGACTCTTCGGTATTGGCCTTGGAAGGCGTACCTCCAGAAGCCAATTCAAGGATCAATTCAACTATCTCCGCTTTTCTGGCGCGCGAAGCAGGTTTCCCTCCTAATGCCGTGGCAATAGTAATAAGTTCATCTCGCCCTTTGGCTTCCAATGAATCGCTTTGTAACTCAGTCGAGTCCATACTTAAACACCTCTGTGTTCTGTGTGTTGAGTGTCAAACCCCTCTAGAAAATTGGTTTAACACCGAAATTGAATTGCCGTTAAAACGAAACACGCTCTGGGTCGTACACTCGTGTAACCATCAGACCTGATGAATGTCAATCAGGCCTTTAGCCATAACGACATCTAGTACTGTATGCGAACCTCAAGTAGTCGACAACACAAAAACTTACTTAAAAAGAGTTTTTATTTTTTTCCTGTAAAAATCTGTTATTTAATTAGCTAAAAGGACTTTCATAAGTTCATGCCCCTTAATCAAAGGCATATCTGAAACTCCAATTTCAGTAAAAACACCACCATCTGCATCTTTTTCTGAATCAAACAGGAGATACGGAACAGGATCAGGCGTATGTGTCCGAAGAGTTAAAGGAGTTGCATGGTCTGGGAGCATCAACATTCTCCATGGCCCTAAATCGTTCAAACCGGAAATCAAGCCATTCAAAATACGGCTATCCCAATTTTCGAGCGATTCGACTTTAGCTTCAACATCTCCAGCATGGCCAGCTTCATCAGTGGCCTCAACATGAATTATGAACAAGTCCAAACCTCGCTCCAATTCTTTTAAAGCTATATCTCTCTTTCCTTCATAATCAGTGTCGTACCAGCCGGTTGCACCTGGAATATCGCATACTTCCATTTCAGCTAATTTTCCAATGCCTCTAACAAGGTCAACTGCCGTAACTAAACCTGCATTCACTCCATTGACTTCACGAAATGATGGCAACTGAGGTTGGGTCCCCTGACCCCACAACCAGATTCCTGTTGCCTCTAAACTCGACGCAGCCAATATTTCCTCAGAGGCAGCCATAAGATCAGAAATTTTTTGGCCTGAATTTCCAGAAGGCAATACGACGGGATCACCTGTTAAATCATGTGGTGGAATGCAAACGGCGTCAACGAAATCCATAGGAGCGATCATTGCATTACGAAAGCTGACACCTGGCAAAAAAGAAATCCCCTCATCAGGGTTTCCCAATTCTCGATTTAATTGAGCAATAACCCTCTCTGCTTCATCTGAAGAAGGATTTCCACCTGCGTAATCGACCATGACTCCATCAATCACTTTCACAAAATTACATCTAAACGCGGTTTGGTCTGGTCTTAATTTAACTCCAAGTGCAGCAACCTCTATAGGCGCACGTCCCGTGTGGTATTGATTTGGGTCATAGCCGAAAATCGACATATTTCCTACGTCGCTTCCCGGCGGCAAGCCACTTGGAATTACTTCTGCCCTGCCTAGAGTCCCTCTAGCAGCGAGAGCGTCAAGATTTGGCATATTAGCTACTTCTAAAGGAGTCCTTCCATCAAGCTCTGGGACTGGTAAGTCAGCACAACCATCTGGTACACAAATTACATATTTCATACTTCTCTCATCCTGACAAAAATCTTTTTAATCTGCACTTATTTTTCATCTATTCTGGAGCAACTAATCACATGATTTTTCACGGTTTCTAAATCATTAGGTAACCGAGTAAAGAACTCAGGACGCTCGTGCAAATCTGCTAGACGCTCTGGCAGAGGTGGACACTTTCCTAATGCTCTTTCAACTGCCTTAGGGAATTTCGCTGGATGTGCTGTAGCCAGAGAAACAATTGGAATTCCAGAATCAATTTTTTTGTTTCGATGCAAACGGGCAGCTAAAACTCCGACAGCAGAATGCGGATCAAGAATTATGCCTGATCTTTCTGCTTCTGAAGAAATACACTTGATTACTTCTTCATCATCGAAACTGTAGCCAGCCCAAGTGCTGGAAAACTTAGCCTCAATATCAGAGTCGACTCTAATTTTTCTGTCGGATCGGAACTTTTCTAGAAGACTTTCAACCTTCTTTCCATCTCTTTCAAATAGCTCGAAAATTAATCTTTCTAGATTGGAAGAAATTTGAATATCCATACTTGGTGAAAGAGTAGGTATCACTTCATCTATTTTCATTTCAGCAAAATTGAAAAACTGAGTGAGAATATCGTTTTCATTACTTGCAACCAATAATTTCGGAATGTTCAGACCACAATTTCGCGCTGCGTGACCCGCAAATACATTTCCAAAATTTCCAGTTGGAACTGAAAAAATAACTGGCTGATCAGTCGAACCTAATCTTTCAGACGCCACCACGTAATAAACAATCTGAGCCATAACCCTTGCCCAGTTAATTGAATTAACAGCACCTAATTTCAATTTGTTTCTGTATTCAAGGTCATTAAACATCGCTTTAACCAAGTCTTGACAATCATCAAAAGTTCCTTCAATAGCGACATTGTGCACATTGAAAGAATCGACTGTTGTCATCTGTCTTCGTTGCACTTCAGAAACCCTGTCTGATGGGTGAAGAATCACAATGTCTAAATTCTGACGATCTTTGCAAGCCTCAATCGCCGCAGAGCCTGTATCTCCGGAGGTCGCGCCCACGATCGTAAGATGCTCCCCACGCCTATTTAATTCGTAATCAAATAAACCACCAACCAGTTGTAGGGCTACGTCTTTAAATGCAAGAGTAGGTCCATGGAATAACTCCATCAAGAAAATTTGTTCATCTAATTCGATTAAAGAAACAACTTCCTTTAGATCAAATGACGCATAGGCTTCATCTATAATTTTTTTAAAAATTTCTTGATCAAGACTTTCTGCTGTAAAAAGACTCATCACCTCAAAAGCCGTTTCTAAATAATCGCCAGTACCTGAGCATTTAATTGACGGCCATTCGTCTGGTACGTATAGACCTCCATCATCGGCTAGACCTGTCAGCAAAGCTTCACTGAAGTTTTTTTCTGGCGCAGCACCTCTTGTACTTACGTACTTCACTTGAACCCCTTGACTCAATCGATACCAATAACCCGGAGCACAGTACCTACACTTTTAACTGTTTCTAACTCATTCAAAGCCTTGATCGCTGCTTGAAAGTCGCTCTCAAAAGCTTTATGAGTAATAAAAATGAGCCTCGCTTCGCTATCTAGACCCTCTTGTTCCATAGATCGGATTGAGACGCTGTGTTCACCGAGAACTGTAGCTACCTGTGCCAGCACACCTGGCTGGTCATCAACTTCTACTTCTAAGAAATACTGACTTTCTAAATCTGTGATTGGTGAAATTTTTATGGGTTTGAATTCGCCAATTGAAGCGCTGTTAGACTTTTTTAAATTACAAGAAGCGTCAATCAAATCACCCAATACCGCTGATGCCGTAGGTTCGCCTCCTGCACCTCTTCCATAAAACATCAACTCTCCCATAGCCTCACCCTCAACAAAAATTGCGTTAAAGCTTTCCCGAACCGTGGCCAAAGGGTGTGTTAAAGGAACCATGCTTGGATGCACGCGAATACATAAAGCATCTTGACCACCACTTTTTCGCTTTTCCGTGATTGCCAAAAGCTTTATGCAATGATTCAAACGGTGAGCAAAATCTATGTCCTCGGGAGTTATATTTGTGATTCCTTCAACATGAACGTCGTCAAGTGTAACTTGGCCTCCAAATGCAAGACTTGCGATTATTGCAGCTTTCGCAGCTGCATCATGACCTTCAACATCGGCTGTTGGATCACTTTCCGCATAACCAAGTTTTTGAGCTTCGTCGAGAGCTTCTACATATGGCATGTTTTCTTCAGCCATCTTCGTAAGAATAAAATTCGTAGTTCCATTTACTATGCCCATAACTCGTGTAATTGGTTCTCCAGCTAAAGATTCACGCAACGGTCGAATGATAGGGATAGCTGCTGCGACAGCAGCTTCAAATAAAAGATCGACGTCAGACTGTTTAGCTGAAGAATACAACTCATCCCCATGAGTGGCTAAAAGCTCCTTATTTGCTGTTACTACAGGTTTCCCAAGTTCAAGAGCTTTTAGAATCAGCCCTTTAGATGGATTAATTCCTCCCATAACTTCAACGACAACATCGACGTCAGGGCTCTCAATAACTGAATTCGGGTCGTCAGTAAATAAAGAAGGAGATACAGGAACGTCTCGTGATTGCGAAACATCGCGTACAGCCACCATCGCGACATCGAGCTTAATTCCTGTTCGTTCGGCAATAGCTTCGCTCTGCTCGTCGATTAATTTACACAAAGAAGCTCCGACTGTTCCACAGCCTAAAAGTCCTATGTTGACATTAACTAATTCCATACTCATACAGTACTTGCCTAAAGGCCTTAGTCAGGTACTGTTTTAACTTCTTTAATATGTTAAATGTCACGTCTTACTAAATCTTCGTATGATTCTCTTGCTACAACCAATCTTGGAGAGCCATCCGATACGAAAACCACTGCTGGTCTAAGCATTTGATTGTAATTAGATCCCATTGAATGACCATAAGCTCCCGTTACCGGTGTGGCGAGAATATCTCCCACTACCAAATCTTCAGGAACCCACGCTTCTTTTATAAGAACATCTCCAGATTCACAGTGTTTACCTACAAGACGCACCGAACTTTGCCGTTCCGCTTGATTTAAACGCGGGAGAAAAGTTTCATAACCGGATCCATAAAGCGCTGGCCTAGGATTGTCACTCATCCCCCCATCAACAGAAACATAAGTTCTATGACCAGGCACTTCTTTTATTGTTCCAACTGTGTAAAGAGTGACAGCTGCGCTAGCAACTATAGAACGTCCTGGTTCTGAACCAACTGAAGACTGGACTCCAGCCTTTTCACAAGCATCAAAAATCGCGTCTGCCCACTCTTGTATAGAAGGAGCAGATTCTCCTTCGACATAAGGGACTCCCAATCCTCCCCCAACGACCAACTCAGGAAAATCATAAGGAGCTGCAAATTCTGCTAATACTCCGACTGCTTTCGCGAATGGTTGAACATCAAAAACCTGACTACCAATATGGGCATGCAATCCTAGTAATTCCAAATGCTTCGAACTTCTAGCTCTTTCAACAGCCGCTTCTGCTACACCTGATCTAACCGTAAATCCGAATTTTGAATCCTCTTGACCCGTCGAAACAAATTCATGAGTATGCGCTTCCACCCCAGGAGTAACCCTTAGAAGAACTTTGGTTGGCTTATTGAGACTCGCACATAGCTCCTCTAAACGGTCAAGTTCGTTAAAAGAATCCACTACTATACGCCCTACGTTCTCCCTAATAGCCATATCAAGCTCTTCAAAACTTTTGTTATTTCCGTGCATTACTATTCGTTCCCCAGGGACATCAGCTTTTCGAGCTATGTACAATTCCCCACCCGTGGCAACGTCAAGACTCATGCCTTCCTGATAAGCCAGTCTCGCCATCTCTGTGCAAAGAAAAGCTTTTGTGGCATATGCGACATTGCCATCAAATGCTTTCACTGCTTCACGGCACCTTGATCGCAAATGCGTCTCATCATAAACGAAAAGTGGTGTGCCGAATTCATGAGCAAGGTCTAATAAGTCACAACCTCCTACAAGAGTGTGCTCTTCAGATGAAATATCTGTCGTGTCCGACAACAAATTACGCGATATAGGGCCCGCCATCAGCCGTCTCCCTCTTCAACAAGGTCATCACGCCACATCTCCGTAGGAGCACTAACACCCAATAGCTCCATTCCTACCTCAAGTCCGACTAAAACTCCCCGCATCAACAAAAAGCGAGCTTGTGTCAAAGAAGGTTCTATATCATCACCAAGAATTCGACAGTCGTGATAGAAGCCATGTAAATCCGCGGCAAATTCTCTCAACCATGCAGTTATTTGATGTGGAGCCAATTCGCGACTTGCTCGATCAACAACATCAGGTAATTCATGTAACGACCTGATCAGAACCATCTCCCTGGGATGCTGAAGTTCCGAAAGGTCAATCTCAGAAAGAGGCAACGGCTTAAAACCGACTTGGTCAGCTTTTTTCATCATTGAACGAATACGCGCATATGCATATTGAACATAAAAAATCGGATTTTCATTTACCCTTTTAGAAACAAAATCCAAGTCAAATGTTTGAGTTGTATCAATGGATTGAAGCAGATAAGTAAAGCGTGCCGCGTCAGACCCCACTTCTTTTACAACCTCTGAAAGTTCAACTATGTCTCCTGTTCGTTTCGAAAGTTTTACCTCTTCTCCAGAACGTTGAAGATTCACCATTTGAGTAACTTCTACTTCAAGTCTTTCTGGTTCATGTCCTAAAGATTCGATCGCTGCTTTCATACGTGAGATGTATCCGTGGTGGTCAGCACCCCAAACATTTATAAGACGATCAGCTCTAGCTAACTTGTCGAGATGATATGCAACATCTGGCAATAGATATGTGTACTCTCCATCAGATTTAACTAACACTCGGTCTTTATCATCGCCATATTGTGTGCTTTTTAACCAAATAGCCCCATCTTTTTCATACGAGGCACTTGCCTCATCGAGCAAAGAAAGAGTCTTCTCTATTGAACCTGATTCAACCATTGAATTCTCACTAAACCAAGAATCGAATTCTATGTTCAAGCTACTAAGAACTTCTTTGTGGCTAGATAAAGCTCGTTTTTTACCCCACTCAAGCGGATCATCACCTTCAGGCAGATCAGTAGACCATTCTTTTATATAAGCCCCGTGGTATCCATCTACTGGAACTTCTTCATCCGCAGCGCTTGCGGCCAAAGAAGAGGCAAATAAATTCATCTGTGTCCCTCGATCATTTACATAGAATTCTCGCGATACCGAATAACCTGACCTCTCTAATAGTCTTGCAACTGAATCTCCGTAACACGCCCCTCTGCCATGCCCAGCGTGTAATGGCCCAGTAGGGTTAGCGCTCACAAACTCAACAATTACTGTTTTGTTGGCTCCATGCTGGGAGCGCGCCCAATCCTTAGAACCAGCATCAACTGATTGCACCAAGACGTCATAAAGCCAAGTTTTGTTTAAATGGAAATTTAAAAATCCAGGTCCAGCAACCTCTAGCCGGTCTACATAATCTGAAGTGAAATTTTCTATAGCGGATGCTAACTGAGCGGCAAGGTCACGCGGATTAGATTCTGCTTTTTTGGCCAACGCTAAAGCAACATTGGTCGACCAGTCACCGTGCTCAACATTTGCTGGTCTTTCCAAATGAATCTCATCCGATATTTCGAGACCCAAACTAGACAGGGCTTCTTCTATCAGATTCTTAATACTTTCGCGAACATCCATTATCCACCCCGGTGAGATTTTACAACACCTTTGAGGCGTTATAGCTCCTCCAAGACAATACAGGACAT
>PABN01000064.1 GCA_002699555.1 Dehalococcoidia bacterium | reverse complement strand
GAGGGTTCTGCGTTCCCGGTTCAAAGAAAAAGAAGCGATAACCGAACTGGGCAGCAACATCAAACGTTTCACCGATCCCTTGCAGAATCTCACGTTCCGTTGTGCCCCCCGGTACCCATTCCCCGTCTTCGCCTTCAGATCCAGCAACCCATTCTCCCCCAATATATTTCTCACTTAAACCTGTGTCCGGGTTTACCCGAGTGTCCCCTTCAGTAAAGACGCCAGTTTCGTCTACAGGTGCTCCAAACTCTTGGAGGCTTTCGTCGAACCCTCGGTCACGTCCACGGTTTTCTCGCTGAACTCTTTGACGTGCAAGCTCTGATTCAAACTCTGCTTGCATATCCATATCACGAGTAGTGATAGGCGCTTCTCTAATCATTTCTGATTCAGAAAGTTCTTCGCCCGCAGAAAGAGGTTCGGTGTCTAATTTTCCCGGCGCAGGCCCAGAGTAAGGAAGCAGCCGGTCGTCTATGACTTCTTTAAGCGGAAGACGGCCTTCGTAACTTAATACCCCTTCTCGGCCTTCCTGTGGCACTTCTTCTTCAAAAGCTACCCCCGCCCCTTTTGGCAGAAGACCTTGATCGGCTTTTATAATGTTTTCAAAACTTTGCCCTCTAAACTCAAAGTCTGTTTGCCCTTCACTTAACGCTCGCAACTCATTCCGAAAAACTAAATCAGAATCATCGCCAGCATCGCCAACAAGCCAATCAATTATCTTTTCTGCTGACGCACCGCCAACCTCTACTCGTGCAGCGTCTTCAAGACGTGCAGAAATCGCTGGATCAGATAAACGATCTTCAATGTCAGCTAATTCTTCGTCTAAAGAAGCTATTCTGTCTTTTGCTTTGACGAGATCGTTTTCTTTAAGTTCTGTAATTTTAGAACGAAAAAACGGGATTAGCTCGGTTTCTCCATCCCAATTAGGGTCTTCTCCAAATAATTCTTCCCATTTTTCTATTTGAGCTTGAGGAGTAAAAGCGCCTCGCGTGGTTTTCCATTTTTCCCACTCAGCTATATTTCGGCTAAGTGTTTGGAATTTATTTCCAGCTTTAGTTCGTGCGCTTCTTTTAGATGTCCGTTGTTTTTTAGCTTCTTTGTCCCCTTCTTCTATGTTTTTAAGAGTTTCTTTAGCTTCTTCAAACAACTTAACTAAAAGTTCGTACGCTTGATTTTCTGTAGACAAGACCATTAGAACGACATCCCTAACGCTTTCATCGCAGAACTAGCCGCTCGCGAATACTCCATACCTTCAGCACGTCGAGGATCAGCCGCACGGGCAAACTCCAACGCACGTCCCCCCACATCAATTTCTGCCCCTTTCAAACCAGCTTTCTGTGCTGCATGAATACCCGCAACAAACGAAGACAACTCGGCGCTAGTTCCTTTACGACCTAAATACCGGTTGAAATAAGCGTCAGCGGTTTCTTCTAACCCTGCCCGATCCATGTAACGAATCTCAGGTTTTTCGCCGTCAAGTTTAGCTAAAGCGTCATCTAAAGAAGTTTCTTCAGCGCCCGCTAAAGCTTGCTCAAAATCGGGTAGCTCTGAACGGCCAACTAGCATAGAATCAGCCGCTCTCCTCAAACCAGTTTCAAGCATTCCTTGGATAACATACGGTTGATAAATTTCGTCAATAGTTTCGATATTAAACTGCTCTCCCCAACCAGCAGCAAACATCGCCTCAGCATAAGCTTCTTGTTCTTCCTGCTCTAATGCAGCGAACTCAGCGTAATAATCGCTTTGCCTAATACGATCCTCATAAGTGCGAGTAGCCCCATACATAGGCGGCCCTTCAAACACTTCCCGTTCACGAATCCCTACAACCGGGTCATCTGTTGTTTCAGGAACCCACCCCGGAACAAAACCACTAGCCGTAGCGTTAGTTTGCATTGCTGCGAAATCGTTAGTTGCGCTTTGTACCATTACGCTTTACTCCACGTAGAATCGTCTACCTCGTCACGATTGAGGAACCGGTCAAAAATGTCTGTGAACACTAGGATAGACCGATATTCCATTCGCATATAGTCCCACAACTCTGCAACGTCTTGATTAGCTGTAGCGCTTAACTGCGACGACCCCCCAGCGGCTTCTCTAGCTTTCAGTTCATTAATAATTGTTTCCCGGTCAGCGAGGTAATCAACAAGAACTTCTACGTCTTCGCGTTGCGACAAACGTTCGTCGTTAGCAACTTCACGCAACGCCTGAAATTTGCGTTGATCTTTCAGTTTGTCTTGCACATTAAAAGCACGCCACCAAGCTGGATGACTGAACCTTAAACGTTCCATCTCAAAATCGTAAACTTGGCGCACGTCTCGGTTTTGTCGAGAATTAATTGACCCAGACCCGCCACTTTGTTTACGAGCCGTTAGTTCAGCGTCACGAATATCAACTAAATTTCGGTAAAGTTCCCAGCCTTCTTTAATGTCTGGGCCTTCCAAGAAATCTTCTAACGGTACCCGTTCACGTTGCCGATCTTCTGACCCCGGAGCAACAGGACTAGATTGCTGTTTCCTGTATACGGCTTCGTTGAAACGTTGGGCTGTTGTTGACCCAATGTTCGCAGTTACTAATCCGCCAATCTCTGGGTACGCTTCAATAAGGGGTTGATATTCTTGAAACGTTTTCCAGCTTTCAATCGTTGGAGAAACTCCGTTGTTGGTTTTAGTGGTCCGCTGAACAATTCCAAAAAATTCGGCTCCCCAGTTTTCTATAAACCGGTCATCAGCGTTAATAGGGTCTTCTTCTCGAAGTTTGCGATAGTTGTCTAAATAGGTTTGATACGGTGAATCAACTTTCATTGATGTTGGCAACACCATCGAAGCGAAAGCTCTAGCCGCTAACAAATGGCGAGCGTTGCTTCGCACTTCTCCCATAAAAGCGTTCATTTTGAGAGGATCAGACAGTATCTCTTGGTAGCGAGTTTCGTACTGTGGGTCAATCGACTCGGTTTGGCGTGCGAGAACAAGAGCGTCTCGCATAATTGATAACACAATTCTTTCTTGTTCGTCGCTACCAGCAACAGCCCCTTTAGCTCTTTTTATCCATGCAGGAGATAGTTGCCCTACTACTCGGCTGAATTGATTGTCGCCCTGCGGCAAACCATACGGCCACATGAACTCTAAAGTTTCTTCAAGAGTTGGTTCTTGCACAGCTATTTCTGTAATAGGAATAGTGACAAGCGGGCCGAAACCGGGACCACCAGAAGACAACATCGACATAGCGTCTTGACTGAAAGTCAGTTGGCGGCCCACAAAAGGTCTAAGCAATGGGCCAGTAGCTCCGCCCAATGTTGGCATTCGGAGCACCATCCACCGGTTACCTTCATCGTCTTCGGTAACAGGAATCGAGTTGAAGTTGTCTAAAACCCGTGCAACATACGCCGGGTTTTCTTTAGTTATACCAATCCACCGAGAAATTACTTCTTGCCATGCACCCAAGAAAGGCATCATGTTTGAAAGACTTTCTTGCATTCGTGTGGATTCCGTTAAGTCATACAGCAAATAGCGGACATCTGCTAAAGCTTTTTCTCGAGCCGCCATTTCGATTTTGTCTACGATTTCTTGCAAAGCGTCGCCGCTTAATCGATACGTTCCCGTTTCGGGATCAACATAAGCGCCTAACCGTCGAGCAACTTCTTGATCGTATGAAGCTCGAAAATATGGTAAACGGCTTAGGTTGTCTGTAGGCAATGTGGCAAATATTTTGAATGCTTCGTTAGTTAAATTTTGGAGATTTTTGCCGCCTTCCCAGTAAGGGGTTATTCCTTCTACTGGTCCCCTTGTCATGTTCATTCCTGAAGCGGTATCGATTTCTGTAAGTTCGTCTCTACCGCTAGCAGTGTCTTGACTAATGCGCCGACGAGTTTTTTCTATTTCTCGCCATTCCAAATCGTCACTGTCAACTGAACCCAAACGATCCCGGTAATCGTCAAAATAATCTATGCGCCGCCCATTTATGAACTGGGGCATAATGTCGTTAGCGCTAGCTGCTACTGCGTCAACAAAATTGTCTATATGGTCTTTGTCTACTCCTAAAGCGTCTAAAACTTGGCGGCCTTTAGGAGTGTTCATAAATCGAACAAGGTTTGCTTTGTACGCTGATTCGTTGTCAAAAGCAGTAGACCATACTTCGCGAAGATACTGGTTAGAAGGAGAATCAGCGTCCCCGCGAGCTTTCCACTGACGGTTAGTTGTCCGATTCCACGCATCTACAAAACCGTCTGATTGGCTTGTATACACTTGCCATTCTGGGCCTTCAAAGTTGCGTCCTATTTCACGAGTAGACGCACCTTCGATAAGACGAGACGTAGTGCGATCAGCACTAATACGCTGATTCATTGTTTCACGTGAAACGGTTTCTTCACCTAAAGCATGACGCACTAAAGTTCCTGCAATCATCGTAGGCGCACGACCAGCTTGTTCTAACCGAGCACCCGCAGCGTCAGCGACAGTTAAAATTTCTCCTTCAAGAGAATCTTTGTCTAACTCATATTTTTTAAGCATTTTCTTAACATGAGTTTCTTTAGCCATAAGCAAACTAGCGGTGTGACGCAACTCAGCTACACGCTCAGGGCTTACCCCTTTTTTAAGAGCTTGTTCTAACAAGTCATCTGCCCGAGATTTAAGATCCTGTGCAAACGCTTCCCCAATTTGGCGTTGAGCTAACCGGCGAGCAGTTTTGCTTTGCCCCATAACTCCGGTAAGACCGCCACCTACAGCGCCTAAAGGACCAAACAACAAAAAGCCTGCCATGCTGCGAGCAGCTAAACCAGTGTGACGGCGTTTACCCCAAGCTTTATAAATTTCGTCTTTATACAGTTTGTCGATAGCGTCATCGTTAAAACGATCACGGTAAGCAAAATAAACGTTAGCGTCGTCACCTAAATCAGTTATGCCTTCTTCTCGAAGTTCTCTCCGCATTCTGCTAACAGCGACTTCTTCAATGTCGATGCCTCGTCTACGAAGAAACTCGACACGCATATCGCTCATGCCTGCACGCATTCCACGCAACTGATTAAAAGCTCCAACGACTGAAGCGGCACGCAAAGCTTCGTCGCCTACTACTCGCAAAGGCCAAGCTGGTCGAAGCAACACAGCGGGACGCCACACTTTCATTAAATTGTCGGCTACCCAACTCGCCGTTTCAGGGACTTTGCGGGGGTTAACCCATCCGTCTTCACCGATGTAGTTTTTAAGAATGCTGCGGTTATCAGATTGTTTTTCTATTTTTTGTAATGCGTCTTTAATAAGATCGTAGCGAGGAACTATGCGAGCGGCTGCTAATTGTTGAGTCGTAAGAGGAACTCCGAAACGTTGAAGCGATCCGTTGTCGTCTCGCCAACTTATTTGCGACGTTTTTGGGTCAACACCAAACAAACCGCCCGCCGGTTTAGCTTGACCTAAATAAACGTTTGCGCCGTTAAGTTGTTCGTTCAAACCGTTCAATAACGCTTTTTCAGCGTTTGGGCTATCAGGGTATACTCGTTTCGCTAACCGTTCGTTTAATGTTTCAGTAAGAGATTGGAACATCCGAAGACGCTGATTGGCGTCAGGAAGATTTATCCAATCCCCCATGTACCGATCCATTTCTTCGGTTTCCATAAGCCGCCGCCCTTTATATACAACACGGGTAGCGTCTCTTAACATGCGTTCAAACTGATTAGTTGATTGAGAAATATCGTCTGCTTGAAAAAATCTTTGAGCAGTATTTTCGCTCCACATTTGAACAATGCGTCGTCCACGAATCGCTTTAGCTGAAGTGTTGATAACAGTTCCAGCTACACCGCTTAACGAATTGCTAGCTCGAACCGCTAACGGCGCATAAATTTGACGGTCTAAAGCTGCTTTGCTTCGCATTAACCGTTCTACACCTAGTTCAGTTGACTCTCGAACTGTTACAGATTCTGGCCCTAGTTTTTGTAGCAAAGTTTCTCGAGCGTCTTCGTAATCAATGCTGTCAAGAAGCCAGCGATCTATACCAGCGTTTAGAAGATCTACGTCGTCTACTGCGTTACGACCAAAGAATTTAGCTAACTCATCGTTAGCTCCAGTCAAGTTACTTGCAGCAAAGTTGTCTATTTGGGCATCATCGAAACGAGTTTTAAGATCGTAAACAAATCCAAAATCCCAATCTTCGTCGCCTTGCACATAATCTCGAAGCTCATCCACTTTGTCTTTGCGAGTGCGAAGCAAACGATCTAACTCGGTAAGGTCGTTAAGTTCTTCAGCGTTAAAAAGGTTGTCGGCTCCAATATCGAAATCAAGTTCGACAGGGCCAGAAGCGTCGCCTAGTTCAGCTTGGCGGGCAGCTTCAGCAGCTCGCGTTTTATATTTTGTTAAAGCTTTAGTAACGCTTTTTCTTTTTTCAACAATTTGCCCATCAAGATCGTTGATTTCGTCAAGGCGACTTCCGCCGTACCCGACGACTTTTCCGCCTTCCATCGCGGAATGGCGAGACAACCTTTCGGCTTGACGTTGAGCCGCTGCTGCTGCTTCGGTGTAAGCAGACTGATCGCCCATCATGTAACGGTAATGATTAGTCCGCATGGTTTGGTTACGGGCTTGCGCTAAAGCCATTGCGGTAACAGCATTAATCCGATTTTCGCCTATAAGGTCACGGATTTGAGCACCTAACTGGTTGTGAAGATCTTGTGTTTCTCGGGCAGTACGAGAAGCTCCGTCGTTGAGTTGTCTAAACGCTGGAAGTTCGTCGATAGCGTTATTGACGTTTGCCCATCCGTCGCTTTCAACTACTTGTTTAGCTCTTTGAGTAGTGAAGTTATTTATTTCGGCTTGGGTAAGTTTGTTGGTGTAACCCCATTTTTTTTCTCCGGCAGCGTCGGTGCGCCGACGGATTCCGGTAAGCGACCGGGTAGGGCTTAAATCGCCTCTGCGACTACGACGCAGCATTTGATTAACGTCGGTGGAAGTACCAACGGTTAGTCTTCCCGCTCGTGCTGCTTGCAAAGGTTTTCCGGCGATAAGTAACGGGTCGAGAAAAATGGTTTCACCAAAATCGACTGCACCAGAAATAAGATTAAAAGTTCCTGACTGTGCTGCTTCGATAGCTGCGTCAGGGTTGAGAACGTCTGTGCCTAAAACTGCGAAAGCTACCGCTCGACCTAAACTGAGTTGTTTTGTAAACAATTCTTGCTGGTCGGGGGGAACTTGTGAAAGATCGTATTCGCCGTCAGGTAAACCTTCGCTAGCTATGTTCCATGCGGTACCCCAAGTTTCGCTGTCAACCCATCCTCGTAAACCAGATTGGGTTGCGACGCTGTATCCGACTGCGGCGGCAGCTAACGGACGTTCAATCCAGTCGTCTTGCCATGCGTCTACTGCGCCTAACACTTCGTTGCTGAAAGTGCGAACAGGTTTTCTGTATTTTTCTGGGATTGCTCCAACGGTAGCTTCAAGAGGGCTGCCTTCTCCGACAGCGGAAGCAAGAACGCCACTAATTAGATTGTCTTGCGTAATGCCGACAATGGTTCCGGCTATGCCTTCGTATTCGTCTTCGGTAAAAGGAGAACGAATAGTGTCCCACCCAAGTTCGACTGTTTCGCTAGCAAAATTTGTGAACCCGCTAGCGATTTTTCCGATTCGACTTAGAATGCCCATTAGCGCACTCCGTTACGCATAGCCACCATGCGGAGTTGACGAACAAAAGCTTTAGTTTGTTCTGTCGCTCCGGGCTGTGAAGCAATCCCTTCTAGCGCTGGTAGTTGTGCATACAGCGCCGTGTTGTCTACTCCTTCTTGGGGGCGGGGAGGTAACGGACCAACTTGTGCTTGGATAGGTTCGGCTGGTCGTTCTGTTGGCCGATTCAAACGGTTTTCTCCGGGGCTAGCTGTAGCTGCCGAAGGCATCACAGGTAAAGGCATTTGACGTTGAGCGTCTTCTTGCGCTTTCGCTTCTCCGTATCTTTGACCTGTAGCTGTCTGAATTTTTTGTCCAGCGCCTTTACGTGGCATTACAACGCTCCAAGAAGTTGTGCTAGATCAGGAGCGGCTGCTGCTTGAGCGTTGGCTCCCGCTGCGAGCGATTCGGCTCCCATGCCGGGTTGCGCTAAACCGGGCATAGCTTCGGCTGACATTGCTTCAACCTCTTTGGCTTGCCGTTCTTGCGCTTCTCGTTGCACTCGCTCAACAGCTTCTGCTAGTTCCAACTCGTTGTTGGCTACCAGATCCATTATGCGAGCAAGGTCCGCTGGTGGGATTGCTCCTTCAGCGGCTTGTTGCTGCAAAGATGAAAGCAACGCTGCTTCTAACTGTTCGGCTATTACTGAGTCGTGTTCAAATTCTGGGTCTTCGACAAGAGGATCAATAGCCATGAAAGACATTTTGGACATGGTACCCATGCCGACTCGTTGCCCTCCGCCGATAACCAAGTTGTTTATGTCGGCTCCCGCTTGGGAGTAGCTGACTACGTTGTCCGTCGAATCAAAGTTGCTGTTCGGCGTGTAGTCCACTGGGCCTTTAGCGTTTTTGGTTGTGACATAAAAAGATTTGCTGCGGTTCCCTGCGTACGCTTTAGACATGTCAATTGCTAGCTTGTTTTCTTCTTGCAGCGAACGAGCCATAATGCGTTGTGCTTCTTGAACAGGGAAATCAACCGCTGCTGAAAGCACTGAATCGCCTCGGCGTCCTGTCCGAATGTTGGTAGACGATTCGCCTCCAAATTCGGGTGGGATACCAGCGGTTAATCGTTGAGCACGTTCCAATCTGTCAATGGCTGGGTTGGTCATGTAACCGGGTTGAAGCGCCATGTCTCGTAACTCCCCGCCTCGGATAACACCGACTTCGCCAGTCAGCCCGTCAGCAGG
>PABN01000063.1 GCA_002699555.1 Dehalococcoidia bacterium | reverse complement strand
GCCCATCTGGGAAAACAAACTCGTCTACCTGTGGTTTGATCGTGATTTGTTTAACATCTGACATTTTTTGTAAACCAGCCATATCTATTTCATTATCAAAATGCCCTATGTTGCCGACGATTGCCTGATGCTTCATGAGTCCCATATGTTCAGCCGTAATAACCCCATGGCATCCTGTAGCTGTAATGAATATGTCCGCTTCGCTAATGACTTGTTCCAAGGTATTCACTTCATAACCTTGCATAGCTGCTTGAAGAGCGCATATGGGGTCTATCTCTGTGACAATCACACGCGCCCCTTGGCCCCTTAACGACTCTGCGCACCCCTTCCCAACATCTCCGAAACCGCAAACAACCGCTGTTTTACCTCCGATCATCACGTCGGTCGCACGATTGATTCCATCGATAAGGGAGTGCCTGCATCCGTATAGATTGTCAAACTTCGATTTTGTAACTGAGTCATTTACATTGATCGCTGGAAATAAGAGTTCTCCAGATTCTTGCATTTGATAAAGGCGTTTTACCCCAGTTGTAGTTTCCTCTGAGACACCTTTTATCTGGCTGGAAATTTTTGTCCATCTTTCAGGATCGTCATCCAAAGACTTTTTCACTGTTTCTAAAAAAACTGTCCATTCTTCGGAATCATCCTCTTGAGCTTCAGGAACCTCGCCGTTTTGTTCATATTCTCTGCCCTTATGGACTAACAGAGTCGCGTCTCCTCCATCGTCAAGAATAAGGTTCGGTCCTTCTCCTTGCCATTCAAATATTTTTTGTGTAGCCCACCAGTATTCTTCAAGCGTTTCGCCTTTCCATGCAAAAACGGGGACACCTTTTGGATCTTCCGGATTCCCATCCGGCCCACAAACTACTGCCGCTGCTGCATGATCTTGAGTTGAGAAAATATTGCAACTCGCCCAACGAACTTCAGCTCCCAAAGCCACAAGGGTTTCGATCAGCACAGCCGTTTGAACAGTCATGTGTAAAGAACCTGCAATGCGTGCTCCCGACAAGGGCTGATCATCGAAATATTCAGCCCTTAGAGACATCAAACCTGGCATCTCGTGTTCAGCTAGTCGGATTTCTTTCCGACCGAATTCATTGAGATTTATATCAGCAATTTTATAATCGTTTTCGTAAGACATATGCAGTTAACGATATCGGGTGACACCTAATAGGAGTAGGGTTCTCCCCTAACTAGAAAAGCGTTTCCCTCAGTATGAATTGTGTAATTCAAATCTTCCTCTTGAATCAAGAAGGCCTCTCCGGGTTTTAATTGTGTTTCTTCTCCATATTCGACTTTAGACATTCCATTTGTAGCCAAGATTAAATCAACACTCCTTGAGCCGTTTACCTCTATTTTTGTATCTTCTATTCTTCTGACTATCAGATCGTCAACTGGTCCTGTGTATTGATGATCTGCTGCATCAGCGTTTTGAACTAGAGGCATTTCGGCGTTGACATCCAGAATGGAAAGGAACTCTTTTTTGTCTGTATGTTTTTTTGTTAAACCGGACCTGACCACATTGTCTCCTGGTTCCATAACTTCAACTGCCATGCCTTGAACGTAAATATGAGCAACCCCAGGTTCAATATGTATGGCATCTCCAGGATCCAATTCGTAATAATTCATTAAAGGCAAAAACATTATGGATGGATCTGTTTTGTGTATTTTTGAAATCTTGACAATTTCTTCAGCTGTTTTCCCCCAACTCTCCCCCAAGTCGGTTTTGCAAAGGTTGATGAAACTTTCAATTTCTTGATTCGATTCTTTGGACAGGAGATCAGAGATAACCTTCCTCCAACCCTTTTCACCATCTGTTAATAAAGGAGAAAAAATTTCTTTAGGTAGGTCAAATACTTCTATTGCTTCAATTGCGGAATCTATTTTACGCAATCCGCAAAATGCTTTGAATGGCGTTAGTGCACAAACCAATTCCGACTTGGCCTTTTTGTCTCGGTAAAGCCGTCTAGGGTCATCTTGTTTTACTCCTCTCGCTTCTTCAATTGCAAATCCATTGACTGCCTGTTCGAGGTTTGGATGCAGCTGGAGAGATAAAGGTTTTTGTATAGCGAGAATTTTTACCAGCCAAGGTAAATTGTTTTCAGCTCCAAACCAAAGCTCTGCTTCTGGTTCTCCGCTAGGAGGAATCCCCCTTAATTCCGCAATCGATGTTTTAGATCCCCAGTCATAATATTTAAGGGTTCCTTCTAAAAGAGGCATCGTATTTAATTAGGTTTCAAAAGTAAATGAGATTCCATCTGACTCGACTTTTTCAATGATCCTTTTGTGCTCATTGTCATCGACTTCGTCTGCTTCGTCTATAAGCATGATAGGAATGTCGTCTTCTATTCGGTAAACCCTTCTTAATCTTGGATTATAAAGAGAGTTCTCATCTCCTAAATAAAATAGCGGCCCCTTGTCTTCAGGGCAGGCCAAAATCTCTAACAACATGGGGTCAAGGGGCATACTCTCTCCTAACTACTTGTGTTAAGGCTATTGGGATAAGAGGGTTCTAACCTCTTCTATTGCTTGTTCACATATTTTATTATCATTTGCTTCAATATTTAGTCTAAGAAGAGGCTCGGTATTCGACGGTCTCAAATTGAACCACCAGTCGCCTAGATCGACCGTAAGCCCATCTAACCAGTCGACTATAGAGGTCTTGTAATGTTCTGCGATTTGATTTATAGAGGTGTCTACATCAGAAACTGAAAAATTCAATTCGCCAGAGCTTTCATACTTACTGAATGGTTCTAACAATTCGCTTAACTTTCCCTGATGCTGAGATAAAGCTTTCAATACCACTAAAGCCGCTATCACTCCTGAATCAGCTCTGTAATTTTCTCGGAAGTAGTAGTGACCCGAATGTTCTCCAGCAAATATGGCATTGTTTTTTTCCATTAGTTGCTTAATAAATGAATGACCGACACGACTTCGTATACCTTTACCGTCATGCGCACTAATTACTTCTGGCACAACTTTCGAACAAATAAGATTATAGATAACTGACTCGCCTGGTTTTTCCTTAAGAATCTGATCAGCGATAAGTGCTGTAGTAAGAGATCCTGAGACAGGGTTTCCTTTCTCGTCGAGTAAAAAAACTCGATCGGCATCACCATCAAAGGCAAGACCTATATCGGCTTTCACATCAATTACTCTTTTTCGTAAATACTCTTGATTTTCTTGTTGCAGAGGGTCAGCTGGATGATTCGGGAAACTTCCATCCAGTTCAGGAAAGAGAATCTCTAGCTCAAAAGGCAGTTTGTTAAAAACTGGTGGAAGGATTAATCCTCCCATGCCGTTCGCTGTATCAGCTACTACTTTAAGTTCTCTCAAATTCGATGTATCAATGATCGAACAGGCATGAGCGGCGAAATCTTCCAAGATATCGATTGTTTCAATACTCCCAGTTGCTGCCTGTCTTTGAGGATTACTGTTGACTATTTGCAATATTTCTTTCAACCCTGAATCCTGCCCAACTGGTCGAGCTTGGTTCATGCAAATTTTCAAACCGTTGTATTCTGATGGATTATGACTAGCGGTCACCATGGCTGCTGGAGAGTCAAAGTGACCAGAAGCGAAATAACACATATCTGTTGAAGCAAGCCCTATATCAACAATGTTCAGACCCTGATCCATCACTCCGGCAGCAAAAGCTTCCGCCAATGCTTCACTACTATTTCTCATGTCCCTTCCGACAATTACTGAAGCGTTTCTATGTGTTTTATTTTTGATGAAAATTGAAAAAGCTCTCCCTATCTTCCTAAAAAGTTCTTCATTCACCTCTTTAGGAAAAATTCCGCGTATGTCATAGGCTTTGAAGACAGTCTCTGCTTTTGCCATTGCGTTAACTTCCTTTTCTAATGACTGGAACTCGAAATTTGAGCTATTCCACTTTCTGGATAAGCGCCTCTTCTGGCCCTCTGTCGGATTCTTATTAGATCCAACAGCAAGAATAGCCCATCACGAAATGCGCTCACTGAAGATCTTTGTGAGTTTTCTACTTCAACAGGGACTTCCTTTAAGCTCAAGTTCCATCTCTCTGCTAGGTGGAATAATTCGACATCAAAAGAGAAACCATCAAGTGTTCCTGCAGCAAATAATGACTTAGCGACTTGGGACTTAAACGCCTTGAGTCCACACTGGGTGTCTCTGTAATGACCGAGCAGGAGTCCAGTGGTAGCTATGTTTATCAGCCTTCCGCCTATCTCACGGAATTTTCCTGCCCTTACTAAATTTTTTGTTTCAATATGTTGACGACTCCCTACAACCATGTCAAAGCCTGACTCCACCAGAGTTGCAAGTTCCAAAACTTGTCTGGGGTTATATGCAAGATCAGCGTCTGTAAAAGCAATAATTGAACCGTTTGCTTCTTGCACGCCAGCACGAATTGCCGCTCCTTTACCCTTGTTGTGTTCGAGTCTTATTACTAAATCCGCTCCTGCATTTCTGGCTGTTTCAGATGTGGCATCCTTGGAACCGTCATCTACAACAATGACTTCCATGTCATCACTTTTTTGCAACAATGATCTCAAATCCGAATTGATAGTAGATAGAGTTTCGGCAATTCTGTCAGCTTCTTCGAATGTTGGGATGATAAGACTGATACGAGGTGTGCTATAAATCAAATTTTCAGCATTTGGTTTCATCTGTTGGTTTCTAAATTCACGGAAAAGCACAAATCTGTATGAGATGCCTCTTGCTACAGCTGCTCCGAAAACAGCCGTAATCTTTGCCGTAAAACATGCCTTCCAGTTTTCACCTGGGTCTAGTGAAATGAGAATTATCAAATCTATAACTGCAGCTATGAGGACTACAGCAACGAAAACTTTTACGTTTCTAATCCAACGTGCATGAGGATCATTTTTCAGAGTGATCTTTTCATGCAATGTCCTTGCAGCTATTGCCGCAAAAGTTAGAGCAAACACATCTGCTATTACAATTGGTAGCCCGATTCGCATTAACAGAACCGCTATACCAACATCAATTAAAGTCGCTGTTAAGCCAACAAAAGCGAAGCGTCTTAACCAGATATTCATAATTGGACTTCTTTATGAGTCAGCTCAGAGGTTTCTTTTCGGCTTTCTCCATATTCGTTCTTAGACCATTTGTTCAATGTTTTGTCTATGTCTGGAAGAATCGAGTTTGAGTCAAACCATGAAGAGGAGAAGTCTAAGTAATTTGGTTTACGACCTACGAAAGCTAGAGAAATCAAACCGATCAAAGTTAAAAGAACCGACATAATTTCGACTGAGCTTCTGCCGTACTCCAAAGCAACTTCTTTCTCCGTTGGGACTACGACCATGAGATTCGGCGTTGCTCTCCAAGGGCCTTCAGCTCCTTTAGCTTCCCAATTGGGGAAATAAGAAGTCTTCACGATTACCGGCACCCCTATTTTGTCTACTTCGAATTCTATGCGGTCAGTGTCAACATTGATTTCAGAGACCTTAACCTTAGGCAATTCAATTCTCTCCGGCTCTCTCTCTAGATCCACATGTTGCCAATGCTTCATACCTCCTATTGTTCTAACCACTGCTTGTGAACCCTCTTGGAAAACTTCAACAGATGGGCTCAACCACTCTGAATGCTCTAAATCATCAAAAATCGCTGGTTCGAAATCCAAGTTGGTTACTAGTTGAGAATTACTTACTTTGAAAATAGTCCAAGGGCCGCTTTTTGCTATTTCAGTTAGGGACGGGTGTTGTTGGGCTTGACCAGTTGAAACTTGCGAAGAGGCCGCATAATACTTAACCCCAAATTGTTGAAGGTGATCGATTCCTGCATTGATGTCAAAAGACCTGTATGGAAGGTCTCGTTGTGCTCTTGATGGAGAGGTTGAAAGTTCGGATTGAATAAGAAAGTGGAAAGGTGTAGTTGTAGATGACTCGAAATACAAACCTTCCATAGAACCAACACAACCATCTGTCCAATGTGGTATCAGCATGGGTGCCATGGGTGTTCCATATCTGGTCAATTCACTCGAATATTCCCACATCAAGCGACCGCACCCATGCTCTCTGGCTTGGTCATCCATCGTGATTACAAAATCTACTAACTCTTCCCAGCCTCCACCTGTTGAATCCCCAGTCCTAGCTTCGTAGCCCTCGAAATTCCACAAGGCCCAGGAACGACCTATGTTCAGGTCCTCAGTTTCATACCCCATCCACTGGTAAGCATTTCCTTGCATCTTCCCTCCTGGTAAAACTCTTAGAGGGACAGCTAAGTAAAATATAAAAAGTACTACGACTAAAAATCCAACACTTGCGGAGACTAAATCGCCAATTCTCTCTTTTCCGTCAGCTACTTTTCTAACCAACAAACCTAAAATGCGTATAATTTCTGCAATTGCCATTGCTGCCAAAAGGTAAACGCTTAAATAATAAGCAGGCAGAAGTCTTCCGTTGTATAAACGACCTTCAGGTAAATAAATAAAAGCTAAAGCTAAAGCTAAAGCTGAGATTGCCAAAACAACTCCGAGGCGGCGTCTGAACACAAGCGAAAGAACTGCTCCTACTCCAGCTAGGACGATTGCTAACTGAAGTGGCGGGTCGTTTGTGAGAAAATCTGCTGCAAGCTGGTCGCGGCTCCAAAGGTAGGAAGTATACGAAGTCAGCTTTTCCCATCCCATGTCATTCAAATAAGATCTATGCCACCAAAAAGGGATTACCCAAAAAGCGGACAGTAAACCTGAGAGTAAACCGACTTCAGCGATCCATCGGATTGAAGCTTTACTCAGACGAGTTGCTACTGCAACAAACGACACTAGCAGTGCGAAGAAAACTACTAATAAATGAAATAATCCAGTCAATGCCAAAAATACTGCTGCGAGTGTTCTCTTCTCTCCTGTTTCTACACCTTTAATGAGTAGACCGATGTATATGAGACAACTTGTAATTGCAAGTGTAAAAGCGAACTCACCTGCCATTGTTGACATCAAATTGCCGCCCATGATGTTGAAAGACCGGTCAAAGATGAACGCTAAGGTTGAAACTCCTAATAATGCTGGTGCTGGTTCAGGCAAGCTTGCCAACCGTCCCATTTTCCAACCAGCGAAAGGCATGAGTACCAACCCGACCGCTGCAACCAATTTGAATGCCAAACCGTAGTGAAAAGGAATGATTAGAAGAAGCAAGCAAATAGCCGAAAAAAGACCGGTTTTCCAATGTTTAGGTTTTTGTGTGATCAACTTGAAAACCGCAAAAGAGATCAGGCCTATTAACAAAATCAAAAAGGGTGTAACCAATCCCGTGTTCAATACAACAATGAACAACATTGGAACAACCATGTAGAAGTGGTAAGCAGGGAACCCTGCATACCAATCAGGAGCCCATCCTGAAAGTCGCAGATTCGGAATTAATTCATCTCTTAGAAAAGCGGGCCCCCAGACATGCGCCCCCAAGTCTCCTCCTGTTGGGGTGGAAAGTTTAAATAGAACACCTTCTGGGTTGAGGATCCATAAAACAAAGAAACAAGAGAGAAAAACTGAGAAGGCCGACATCCAAGATAAAAAGTTGACCTCAACCAACTTGCCCAATAATTTGTTTTTAAAATTTGAATTGGAAGAACTGGTTGTTTTGAAAACAGTTCTGAAATCTGTTTTATCCATTTTGATACTTCAACCTTGCAATAGAAGCGCTATTACTGTAGTGGCATTAAAGCCAACGTGTGCCCAAACTGCTCTACCTAAGCGATCATACTTCTTCACTAAATAACCAGCCACGAGGCCAAATAAGAACAAGGCTGGAAATTGTATTAGTTGCAAATGAGCAATTGCGAAAAACAACGACGAGAGCACTAATGCTAAACGACTACTCATTTTTTTCTCAAAAGCCTTTAAAGTCAGACCCCTGAAAAATAACTCTTCAACTAATGGAGCTCCGACAACAACAACTAAAAATAACAGAAAAACTCCAAAGCCTGTTGCCTTGTCAACTAACTCCCTAGCCGGCTCAGATACATCAAGATCTTCAAAAAGCAGCATGAAAGGCAAATAGATCAAACCTCCTACTATTTGCGTTCCAAGCCCGATAAGAAGCCCTGAAAGAACGTCATCTTTTTGAAATCGCAAACCGAAACTCTTCCAAGAAACACCTTTAGAAAAGTGCAACCACACGGGGATACCAAGAGTTCCGACCCATAAAGCAGCTTGCAAAATTGCAGTTATATCCAAAGAAGGGTTATCTAAATCAATATCGCTATCTACAGCTTCGATCGCTATAAACACCAATATCACTGAAATCTGTCCGAGTAGCCAACCAAAAATTACATGGCGCACTCCCCAAGGCTGTTCTATAGGGGTTTCAGCAGAATCTTCTTGTCTCATCTTTTGATCTTAATGACCGTCATCGCTGACTTAACCACTTATGTGAAGTAGAACCTGGAAAATAGCCCGTACCATGTAAGTATGAGCAAATCTTCAGAACCAATCTCAAATGAGAGCGATCCTAGCGATGAACCTAAGCGATCAGGATTGTCGCGTTGGTTTCCTTGGCTGGTTTTAGGCGCATTAGCATCTTTTATACTCCTGCCTAATATTTTGCCCGGAAACGAAATTGAAGAGATTCCATACGATCGATTTCTAGCAAAAGTTGCGGATGGAGATATTTCTAAAGTTGAAATAGATAACAGAACGGGACAAATTAATTTCGAATCTGAAACTGGATTGGAACAAAAAACAACTGGGCCGATTGAACTGTCTGACGAAGACAGGAGGCTGTTGGCTGAAAGTGATGCGTCTATAAAATTCAGCACCCCTCAGCCAGGCTTCTTTCAAACCTGGCTACCTCTCCTCCTTCCAGTAGGTTTGATAATACTTTTCTTCTGGTGGATAAATAAAAGAGCTCAAGGCCAAATGACAGGAATGATGTCTATCGGACGCTCCAAAGCGAAGCTTTACTCAACTGAAAGACCAGGCACTACCTTTGATGACGTTGCCGGTTACGCAGGCGTTAAACAAGAAATTCGTGAAATAGTTGATTTTTTGACCGAATCAAAAAAATTCGCTGAGATAGGAGCGAAAGTACCCAAAGGTGTTCTTCTAGTAGGTCCTCCAGGAACTGGTAAAACACTGATTGCTCGTGCAGTAGCTGGAGAAGCAGGTGTCCCATTTCTTTCGGTGACTGGCTCTGATTTTATGGAAATGTTTGTCGGCGTGGGAGCAAGTAGAGTACGTGACCTTTTCCAATCTGCAAGAAAATTGGGGAGTGCAATAATTTTTATTGACGAGGTTGACTCTGTTGGCCGCAAGCGTGGTGCAGGACTCGGAGGTGGTCATGATGAACGCGAACAGACACTAAACCAAATGCTTTCAGAAATGGATGGCTTCGAGGGCAGTGAGGGCATAGTAATGATGGCTGCTACAAATAGACCTGACATCTTAGATCCTGCTTTACTGCGACCGGGAAGATTTGACCGACAGATAGTGGTTCCTCTACCTGAACTAGAAGATCGGAATGAGATTCTCAAAGTTCATGCGAAAGGAAAACAAATTTCTGATGATGTGGATTTAAATGTTGTTGCCCGTGGAACACCCGGCATGAGTGGTGCAGACCTAGCCAATCTAATTAACGAAGCTGCACTCACAGCTGTTAGAGACAACTCTGACTCTGTCAGAGCTGAAGACCTTGAAACAGCAAGAGACCGAATTCTGATGGGTCAAAAACGTGACTCATTAGCACTTACAAGCGATGAAAAAGAAGCAATTGCCTATCACGAAGCAGGTCACGCTCTATGCGCTGCACTACTACCTAACACCGACCCTCTCCACAAAGTCACAATAATTCCCAGCGGAATGGCTCTTGGGGTGACCATGCAGCTACCTGAAGAAGAGAAGCATATTTACAGACAAAACTATATAGAAGATTCCCTGACGGTCCGTATGGGTGGAAGAGTCGCAGAAGAAATAGTTTTCGGAGTTGCTTCCACAGGCGCCAACAACGATCTAGTGGGAGCTACCGAACTAGCTAAGAAAATGGTCCGCGAATGGGGAATGTCAGATGAGGTAGGACCAATGGCATGGGGGAACCAGAGTCAGGTGTTCCTAGGAGATGACTTAATGGCAGGTCGTGAATATAGCGACGAAACAGCTCGAATTATTGACGGAGAAGTTCAAAAAATACTTGTAAAGCAGGAAGATGCATGTCGTAAATTGCTCGACGAGAATAGAAACGCTCTTGACTTAATTGCAAGAGCTTTACTTGAACACGAAACCATCAGTGGAGATGAAGTTACCAGACTCATTCAAGCCGCAAATGGAGACTCAAAGACCGAGAGCATCGAGGATCCAGCCACAGTAGATTAATCAACGATGTCACGACTGCTCGTCTTAATAATACTTTCTTGTGCAGCTTCCCTCATTGCTATTTTATTAAGGAAATTTAACTATAGAAATTTCGTGACAAGCGGTTGGTCAATTCCAGGACACTTAATTAGAGAAGATTTTGGATTTCTCAATGACCCATGGCTTGTAGTGATTTTTTCATCCGAGTCTTGTGAAACATGCAAACCTGTAGTAGCTGAAGGAATGAAACTCGCTTCATTAGGAATTGCCGTCCAAGAGGTAGCCGAAGAAACGAATAAAGGCTTACACGAAAGATATGACATAGACGCTGTTCCGATGCTTTTACTGGTCGACAAATTTGGAGTAGTGAGATCCAGTCACCTCGGACCTATCAACTTTGATGAAGTTAAAAAGTCAATTGAAACCGTTATTTTTGAGACTAAGGAAACTAATTAAGGCACTGGAGTCTCTGAGGTTTTAGAAACAGCTACGGCATTTTCAAAATAAAACCCAGAAGAATTAAGACCTACCAGCCCAACTAGTATTGGTGAGGTTGAACCAATATCTAAAGTTTTGATGGAACTATCCGTTATAGGAAACGAAACACTCTCTAAAGCATCTAGTTCGATTCGACCAGGAACCTCCGAAGGTAAAGAAAAATCTTGGTTAGAAAATTCAACAGAAGCTATAGTTTTCGAATTGGGATTAAAAACAGACAAGTAACCACTTTCAAAAGAACTGCTTTCAAATAACAACTTCCAATTTCGTGCAGCTAAATCAACTCCATTTTGAGTAGTTAGCCCAAGATCTGATGACTCTCCATCCGGGCTTTTACCTTTCCATGAAATGAACGATGCTGCTATAGGTTCCCCATCAAAAGATTTAACCTCCACACCATAAGTATCATTGTCACTCTCGAACGCTTCCAATTCCAAAACTTGACGTTGAAGAGCTCTTAACTCTAATTTTTTTGGTTCCAAATTCTGAACCCCTGTACCAAAGAAACTTATTTCTACTTCCACGAGTTCATTGTTTGGATTTAAAATCGAGATGATTTCAGTTCCTTCTGAACCCTGTTCATAACCATTAAGAAAAACTCTTCCGGCTGCCCTATTTGAACCATAAGCAAAATCTAAACCTTTCCGAATGCCATCTTCTGCTATCTGCATTCGAGCGACAACAAGTTGACCTACCCTGACATCAACTGTCGCTGAGACAACAGATGAATCTGGGATTCGCGTAGTGATATCAAAAACCACTAGGGAACGACTTGGAATTACAACACCTTGGGAGTCTAAAGTTTCACGACGCCCAACGTCACCAACGAAATGCAGATCTGCAACTGCAGGCGCCTGAAACGGGTTGTAAAAAAGTAACGATGCTTCGCTACTTGGTCGTAAAGTCGAAGACCAAGGCAAATACCATTGATCAGATGTGGTAGTTACACAAGGTTCTGAATCTATTCCATTACCGGTTATATCCTGTTTGACGAGAACCTCACCACTGGGAATTTCAATTGTAACAGCAGCCCATTTTGCACCCGGAAGAGACTGTTCAGGTTTAATGTCAAAACTTTGTCCAGATTCTATGAGAATCTCTCTTTCTATGTCATTTCCCAAATCATCTGCAATGGTGACACGACCAAAAGTGTCAGTGTTGGAAAAACTTGTGAGAGTTATTTTCCTTTCAGTGATCCCGTCTAGTTCTCCGGTAGGCCCCACACAAAACCAAAGGTCACCTGATTCTCCAACCGTTGAAACCTCTACAGGATAAACAGGCAATGGAATACCTTCAATACCCTCATCTCTTTCAATTGAAAAAACAAAAACAGAGGCTAAAAGGACACTCACCAAGAAAAAAGTAGGTAATCGAAAGACTTTCATAACTCAGCCTTATCTAGCCGCAATCGAGACCAGTTAGTAACCAAAAAAATGATAATCAACAGTGCGATTTGTAATCGATGCCTAGCTTTCGAAGCTGATCCATCCAACTGAAGTAGAGAAGCACTTTCAGAAGCAACTCTTACTGACCTTCTAGTTGGTAGCCCTCCTTCATCTCCTGCTCTCAATATAGGAGTTTCACTACCATTGTTATAAATTCTCCAACTTCCTGCTGGTTCCAACATCCAACGAAATGCACCGTCAGCACCACTAACTACCAAATAGTCACTCCAATTTATTCTTGATACTTCTGCTGGCACAACTTTTCTATTGCTATCTCTTACAACTGCATGAACAGCCTCATGGGCTGTATTTTCAAAAATTGTTACTGCACTATTTAGCCCTTCAGTACGCGCAAGGTCTAGTTGTCTAGTAAGAGCCGCTTCGTAAAAGCTGGGTAAATCAAATCTTCTTTCCTGATATGGGACTGGAGCTACACCTTCCACAAGAACTAAATGTTTTACTCCCCATTTACCTAAGATCTCTCCAAGACGATTCGTATCTCCTGCTATAGCCTTTGCTATTCCTTTACGGATCTCTAAAGCACCCTTATTCTCGCCAAGTTGATAAGGCCATTGATCGGCAATATCTGGAATTCCGTCAGTAATAGCCAGTCCTACATCTTCTGTGAATACTGATGATGTAGCAGGCAATATAGAAGGCTCACCTATCCAGACAATCCGATTCTCTCCCCCTCTACTAGGTTCACCCTTTGCGGGACTCTGATCTACAACAAAGGATAAAACTGAAGAAAGTTCTTTTCGCGGCGCTCCCCAAGAACCATCTAAAGACCCTGAAAGAACAGGTATAGCACTCACCCCTAATGCCAATGCAGCGACGCCAATTGAAATTTTACGTAAATAAATTTTTTTCGGTGTCGGATTTGTTAAATCACTACCTATACCCGCTGCTGCTATTGCCGATGCCCAAGCCAATCCAACTGCTAAGGGAACAAAAAGAGTTTCTTCTTCCGGTGTTCTCCCGACCCACCACCCTTGATCGGCGAACCATACGGAACAAAAACCGATAATAATAATGAACCAAGATCGGACACCAAGAAAAAGATGCCTTCCTGTCCCGACCATCAATGCAAATGCTGCAACTATAAAAAGTAGCCAGGTGAACGAACTGTTCGAAAAGCCCCCAGTGTCTAAATTGAAAATTCCTGAAGGTCCTAGTGAACCTTTTTTCCAGGCTTCAAATCCAATTAGTGAACTTGCTGATCGTCCAGTTGAGATATCAATTACTAGCGGAAAGTGCAGTAACGAAGCTACACCTATGGATAAGCAAAATGACTTTAAGAGCCTACTTATTCCGCTTGTTGTGCCTGACAGGAGGCTGCCGACAAAAAGACCTATGAATATAATAAAAGCTGGTATCAAAAAGACTGGGTCCAAGGCTATTCCTAAAGCAAGAGTCAATCCTGTAAGCAACCCATCTGTTAATTGTGTTCGCTCTTTTACTCCTGGCCCTGGCTGACCCCCAATTGAACCATAAGGAGAAACACCTTGGGAAACAGCCATCCTTTTAGCCAACCATGGCAACACAGCATATATAGCTAAGGGTGTCAGTCTGCCTTCCTTTAAAGCATCGTATGGCAAAGGAATCGAAAGGTATACAAGAAATGCAACAGCTCGTGACCTGCCACCGCCAATTGGTCTCACTAGCCTCCAGACACCAATTGCACCAATAGGAATAGCGGCAACAACCATCCAAGACCATAAGAGTTGGTCATCTCCGGGAAGTATCGCTAATAGGACGCCCAGCACAGGCAACCCATCTGGCCCTATTGCATCCATGCCGGTAGCTGTTGAACGCCATCCATGCCACCATGATCTGAAAAGGTCTAAAGGGTCAGCTGGCAATAACTGGAATCGACCAATTGCAGGCAAACCCTCAGTAAGCAGATGACGAGACCCGAAACCTAAAACTACTGCTGCAACCAAAAGAGCAATGCCACCTGGTCCTAAAAGTGCCGCCCATAACTGATGGAACCTAATTCGGGTTAATGCCTCAGGACCAGTTCCTGAAGGCGCATGGCCAATTACTGCACGCCTAAAAGAATGCTGTTGAGGTTCCAAGGAACTCGCATGCCTTGCATTAATGGCATAACTGCTTCTGGTCCTACCTCTAATAGAATTTAGAGATTTTAAACGTTTAAGATTCCACCATACCGAAGACAAGTGACCCCACGTAAGAGCAAACCTTCCGGTTACTAAGCCGTATACAACTCCCGAAACCATGATGAGGATAGATTCAAAAATGTTACGGATTAGAGAGACTCCAAAATTGCTAGCGAGCGCCATTCTCAATCTGTGTCTGGGTCGCAGGACATCAATATTACTCTTTACAAATTTTGGCTGAGTTTGGATTCGAGTAGCTACCGAATTAGAAGCTAAAACTACTTTTGCTCCTACCAAATGAGAACGTAAACAGATTTCGACGTTATTATCTGGTGAATTTACTTCTGTGTCGTAGCCTTCAATCGCTCTGAATAAATCAGCTCTTATTAACATTGCCGATTCTGGTGCAGCGGAAATATTTTTCCCATCATGCTGCCCTTGGTCATTCTCACCTTTTTCAGATCTCCCGACTGGAGAATAAAAATTGTCCATTACCGAACCCATGTCTTCAAGCTGACTTGGATTTTCTCCATCTAATACTTTTGGCCCTACTATCCCCGCATTGCTCCCAAGTGCCAATTCGACCATACGTCTCACACAAGTCGCATCAAGAATAAGGTCATCTTTGAGAAACAAAAAAAAGTTATCTCTAGAGTCGGTCAACTCATTTCGCAAAACGAGATTCGCCAATTTTGCGTAATTAACCTTGCCTGTCGTCCTTATGATTTGCGAAGTTGGAAGAACTCTTTTGACCAGATCTTCAATATCTGAAGTTGTTTTTTCATTACCTCTTAGAAGCAGCAAAAATTCTAGTTTCTTATGATCTTGAGCTGCTAATCCATCAAGAACTTCCGGCAACCAGAGAGTGTTTTCGTCAGCAACAAGGACGGCTTTCACCATTGGTTCTAAAGCACTACCTTGGTTTCCTTTTTCGTTATTTTCCACGTTAAACAAACCATAGTTCTGCCGAAGGGTTGTTACTTGCCTATGTGCCTCTAAGGTTCGATATTAAGGAAGAATGAGGGCAACTTAAACCTATGAAAGTACTAGTTACAGGGTCAGCGGGTTTCGTGGGCCGGCACTTGATTAAACATTTAGAAGATCACGGTGACGAAGTCTCTGGAACAGACGTTTCTTCCGGAGGTCCTGATTTACTTGATTCAAAAAGTTTTACAAGCCTGTTTAGACAAATTAGTCCCGAAGTTGTATTTCACCTTGCTGGACAAGCAGATGTCGCAGCCTCTTGGAAAG
>PABN01000062.1 GCA_002699555.1 Dehalococcoidia bacterium | reverse complement strand
TCGATGGGTCTGACCCAAGCAATGCCTATAGTAATTAAAGAAGCTATTATAACAACATAATCCACTTTATTCATTTACAAAATCGTAGACCCTTTATATACCATCACTTCAACGATTGCGCCGATGGATCTTTTACAAAGCTTTTGTCCCATTTCATAGCCGATTCCGACGAACAAGCAGTCGTGTTATCGGTGTAGAACACGGTTTTCTCACAATTGCTGAAGAATTTGTTGAATATTTCACGGTACAACAGTGCTTCTTTTGTCTGTGGAGTTTGATACACATATTTTGCTTGCATTCGCTTAAAATAATCATTCGAATACTTCTGTTCTACTTTCTCTTTAATGTGTGTTATCCACTCCGAACCGACTCCGTCAGAGAACTGTTCCTTTTGTCGGTGTAGAATACTTTGATTATTGTTCAGAAGTAGTGAAAAATCTTCTCTTAATACCCATTTTTCCATCTTTTTCCCTTCCGGATGTGTATGCGATAATTTATCTTTTGCAGCCAACTCAAACATTGCATAATTAATTACTTTTTTATCCAAGAAAGGTACCCTGCATTCAATCCCATGACACGCCAACGATTTGTTAGCCCTGAGACAATCGTGGTAATGAAGACGGTCCATTTTTACTATACTCTCGTGGTGCATTTCTTCCGCACTTGGACACTTGTGATTGTACAAGTATCCACCGAACAGTTCATCTGACCCTTCGCCGCTCAGTACCATTTTAATACCGTATTTCTTCATAGCTTTGCCTAACAGATACATAGGCACAGATGCCCGTACAGTGGTTACATCATAACTTTCAATTGCATATATTACATCTTCTATTGCAGCGAAACCTTCTTCAGGTGTAAATTCAACGTTGTGATGTACCGTGTTCCAAAACTTTGCAAATTCGGTTGCTCGTTTTACATCTTCGGAACCTTTTAAGCCAATGCTGAAGGTGTGTATTTTTTCGTAAGCTTTCGACAAATACTCATTCTCTATTGCAAGAGCACAGACAATAGAAGAGTCCAGACCACCGCTTAATAGAACCCCCCATGGGACATCAGAATACACTCGTTTGTTGACTGCTTGTTCGAGGATTTCATAAATTTTACTAGACTCATAATTGACAGTAGGGGGTTTAGACGGGTATTGCTTTACGTACCTTGACATTGTGAAACTATTGTCAGAATGAATGGAATAAATGTGTCCTGGATGACAAACTTCTGGTTCTCCAATATCCAATATAGCTTTCAATTCATTCGATACCCAACACTCGTCGCCATTGCGAACCATGTACAATGGTATTACTCCGACTGGGTCGCGTGCAACGTACAATATTTTTTTTGTCTTGTTGTACGCACAATACGCGAAAACCCCATCTAAGAAAGACGGGACGTTGATAGGATTTTTACGTCTTAACAGGTCCAGAATAAAGTAACTATCCGACTCGGTAGATTCAATAACGTTTTCATTGTGCTCGTCTCTCGTAATGTTAACACCATTGTATATTTCACCGTTGTGTAAAACTACCCATTCGTCGTCTACAATGGGCTGTGAACCACTTAAAGGGTTTACGATACAATTTCTAGTGTGTCCGGAGATGAAATCTTTACCTATCACTAAATTGTGTTCGTCCGGTCCACGTGGTTTTAACGTCGCCAATCGTTTTCCAAAATCATCGCGCTTCGTGTTCAGGGCAAACAGAATCCCGCACATTTTTATTATTTTCATCCGTATTTATAGTCATATCCCTGACAATAAATGAAATAATTACCATGTTCAGGACTGCGCATATTAAACATTCTACAAACATAATTTGAAGATCCAAACCGTACGCATACACAGACCAAAGGACACAAGCTAAAAAATGAATAATAAACGTGTACAGGTGCAAATCTTCCGTACACCCTGGCTTTCTTGATTTCCAAACTTGAGGAAAATTCGCTACTAAAGAGAACACAGTTGCGATGAATGCTATCACCTCAGCCCAATCCATTTATGGTTCATACCACACTTTATATATATCAAAATTTTAACATAAAGCGAGACAACAGTTTTATAATTGCATCCAACTGATTGACTATCAACTCTAGTTCTTTTTTGTTTTGTTTCTCTCGCCCGACTACGAAATCCACCTTTAATCCCATTAAAATTTGTCTATGATCTTCGTCGTGCACTGTTTCCAATGCTCGGTCGTATTTTTCAGTATCGATATTATAAAATAGTTTATTCATATTTCGCTTTGTATAAACTGCCAATTGGTATGCGTTCGGGTTACCAAACCTTGTCTGCATGCTCATGTTCATATGATAAGGACGCGATGTATCAAATACTTTCTCTAGATCAAACAAACATTTAACACATTCAAAATATTTTGGTTCAGATGCTTTTGGTACAATTAATTTTTTGCGAGAACCGTTTAAAAATTTATCCAATCGATCTATCAATATAGTTGACGTTATAATGGGCAAAGCTTTACCACTCAACAGTAAAATCACTAAATTCTGAAGCTTGTGAACAAACAAGTTTGCACCAGTACTCGGTTGACTTGTTTCCATTGCTTCTATAAACGATCGTCCGTAGTATCGGAGTACGTTGGCATCGTTTGCAATTCCTACGAATGTCGATATTTTATCTAAAAATGTGTTTTTGTACACATCGGCGTAATACGGCAATGTACCAAGACTGACACAGTGTTGCAACGGAATCAAGTTCAGATGAAGCCCATTTCGAATTATTTTATCGCCAATGTATTTATCAGCTCCATATTTTAATAATAATCTTACCAATTCAACGTTTCCACGGCTGACGGCACGAATAAGGGGAGTTTTACCCGAACTATCATGCTTATCAATATATTTATTATCAATTTTATCAATAAATAACTCGACAAGTTTCACGTCGTTCGTTAATATAGCTGCTTCAAATATAGAACCATTTTGATACACTTGCAGCGAATCTACGTCTAATACAAAATCATCAAACGAACCTTCTTCTTTAGTTATTAATTCTTTATCGACTTGTTGTAAAAGCTGAACATTTGGTTCTGCATCGAACAAATGCCGTTTCACTCGCTTGATATACTTATCGCTTTTTTTATCCATCAACAATACTTGCATCATTTATTTGCGTGTAAATCAATTATATACTTTAGAAACATTAATATAAAACTATTTATTTGGACACAATGTCTACAAAAATGAAAGAACAAGAATTGGTGGGGTTGATAGTAGTTACATTCTCATCATTAATACTAGCCGTTCTATCCACTTGGTACATATGGAACAATCAAACAGATGCACATCCGTTGCCAGATATCCTATTAGATAACATATACGACCTGTCTCACGTTCAATTTGGAATAGTTAACATTTTGGTTACATTACAATACATAATTGGTATTTATTCGTTTAAAAGAGAAGACAGATTCAAATACATCGCTCAAACAGTGTTGTTACAGTCTATCATAAGTGTATTGAGAGCAATCACTGCAACGTCTACACTATTGCCAAACTTACACGTGTATGATTATTGTAAATTAAGACCGGATAATTTTTTTCAAGTATTAGGATACATGATACAGTATGGTACATGTGCAGACTACATGTTCTCAGGTCACACAGCAACAAGTACGTTATCATGGCTCATGTCAGACACACCATACAAAACAATAAATTTTATACTCTTAACACAAGTTGCACTGTTTTTATTATTGCAACGATGGCATTACACCGTAGACATTATTGTAGGGTTTGTTGTTGCATGGGGGTTGCATTATGTATACGTAAATAACACATCCAAAGAATGGTATTACTTCAACAGCTTTGTTTTAAAAGAATGTAAAGAAAAAAGAAAAGAACGCAAGTTTCGTATAAATACAATATAAAATATTATTAAATGACCGATTTTAAAGTCCCACAAGCCGAATTTAAAGGTGTAAAATACACCCCAGAACAATGGCAGCACAAAAACACACTTTGTAGCAAAAGTAAAAAGAAAACAGACGCTAACCTCTTGTGCCCAGATGGGTGTACATTAACATTTCGAAAAGGAAGTGAATACGTTAACAAACACGGGACACAAGTAATTGTACGACCTCATTTCGCACACGTAAACAAGTCAAAAACAGATTCATGTCTGTACGTGAAAAAGTACGGTAGTAATGGTGAATCCAAAGAACATTTTGAAACCAAAGAAAGCATAGCAGCAAATGGAATAGTAGCTCATGAAATTTGTTCCTATCCAAGTTGTTCTTCAGTAAAAGAATATAGATCACATGAAAATTGGGTTGCCAAAACAGAAGTTAAACTAAATAACAAATGGTTTATGGACGTTGTATTCTACGATACAAACGGTGATATCGCACTCGTTGTTGAAGTAAAACATACTCATGGAACGGATGGATTAAAACGAGAATGGCTCCTTCAACAGAATTTTGATTATATTGAGGTTGATACCAATGGTCCTACGTACACGGTATTGGATTCAAAAACAGATTTCTGGTGCATGGACAACCATATGTGTTTAACAGAGAAGAAAGAATGCAAAGATGAAATGGAACGTTGTTTTTATCGATTCTTGGAACGTGTAGATATTACACTTCCACTGGATTATTTAATGGGTAATTGGATTAATGTATATAGAAAATACCGTTTCTATAATGATAATTTCGTTGATACTTACGAAAAATATCACGGTTATGACTATACCAATGTTGATGATATTGAAATGTTTAACAAGCTATTATATAATCACGAAGTACAGTCAGGGACATCTTACTATGAATATAGACACTGGAAAATTGTTGAAAAAGAACGAAGAGAAGAAAAAAAAAGACGACAGGAAGAGGAAGAAAAAAAACGAAAGGAAGAAGAAGAAAGACGAAAGGAAGAAGAAGAAAGACGAGAAGAAGAGAAGGAGAAATTGATACGAACACGAGAAAAAGAAGCAATTTCATATCACCATGCATGGGGGGAAAATTCAAATGAAAAGGAAATTTGTAAAGCTTGGGTAAATTCAAACATAAACAAACAACTTCTGGAATGGGAACCGCTTTTAAAATACCCCAGTGGTTTCTTAAAAGGTTGCCATTTGCTGCTTGTAATGTTTGCATATCCACATCAAATTGATTGGTTAATGGGATTTAATGCACGAGAGTCTTTATTACTCAATTACGTCCGAAAACACAAACATATATATGAAAGAGTATATAAAAAAACACGAGGTAGACGTTTTAAATGCATCTCAAGACGTTACGACCCAGAGCTAGACGAATATTATTATGAATTGATGAAAGAATGGGTAAATAACAATGAATCGTATAAAGCATTAACGTTCGTTAAGGGTAACGTTATTGATATAATAAATCGTGAAGATGAAATAAAACGAAATAAAAGGGTTAAAGAATTGAAACGCCAAATGGGTAAAATAAATGGTATATATCACCGTTATTTTTATGCATGGGAAAATGTGACCTATGATGAAAAGTGTAAACGACGACAAAAAGAACAAAATGAACGGAAAGAAGAAGAAAGACGAAAAGAAGAACTCGATCTTATAAGAAATAAATTAAACAAAGAAGATGAAGCAAAAATACAAAAAGAACCAATTAATAGATCAAGGAGAAGAATTCAAAGAGAATACGAATTTGCCAAACAAAAACGTGAAGCAGACAAACTTAGAAAAAATCGATTAAAAAAGCAAAAAACAAGTCATCATAAACAAATCTCTATAGACAGATCAAAGGGTATTCACAAGTTTTTTTAATTAATAAATATAATTAAGCTTTATTTATCTTTATTTTCTTCGTCCACGAGGCGAAGATATTCCGACCACTTGGTGCTCTCTTTTTAATGCTCGTAACCTTAAAGTATGCCTCTGCATTGTGGACAACGGGTCCCATCAACCGAAGTAACGGTGCTTTGATCTGTTTTTGATAGTAGTATTCACGGTCCAATACATATTTTCCATTGGTAATATCAGTCGGAACACAGGCTCTTTTGGAAATTAGTCCAGTGCCGGCACGAACTACATACTGCACTCTGTCACCTGCCAATGGGGCTGTGGTGTTGTCTATTTTTGCCATACGGATTGCCAATTCAACGTGGGCTGCCTTCGATTTGTATTCCGATGGATCCCGAGACAGCTTTTTGGACATAATAAACTCCGTCAACGGTAATTTATCCTTGAACAAATCTTGGACAACGTTTCTAACGTATTCACATGCTTTCTCCTTATCTCCCTTAATGATCAAATAATCTAGAAATTTCTTCTGCGTTGCCACTAGTATAGGTGCATAGTCCCTCCGTACAGCTTCTATTCCTTTAAGGTGGAGTTTAGGTGGTAGCCCCGGTTCATATTTATAACCTGCGTACCTTTTCTTTTTCAACAACAAATACGGACTGTACGTTTTCTCATACTCCAGGAAGACAGGTTTCAAAAATTGTTTCGTCACATACTCTGCCATTATTTCACCCATACTATGTGCATTGTTAATCAGTTCTTCTTTCGTTGCACCGTTCACCAACGTTTTTGGCATTAAAACGAACACACTGTCCGTATCACCGTATATACATTTGCACCCATGTCCATCTCGACCCCATTCCACGTGATTCTCAATCAAACTCTTCGTCTTAAGGATCAATCCTCTGCCATATTTCGTAACGGACGATGCTATAGTTTTACAAGGTAGGAATCCATGGGTTGCACCTGTGAAACCGTAGATACTGTTGCAAACGACCTTAAGACCCAATTGACGACCATCCATTACGTTGTACATGGTAGAATGTGGGACTTCTTTTTTCATTAACTTCTTGACTTTCTTCCTTTCTTGAAGAATAGTGTCCAACATCATTGGCAACAACCCCAGGCGTTTTGTTCTTGTCAAAAATGCTGGATTGTTCGGATTGTGCGTAGTCACTAATTTCCCATCCACCATCTCGTAGTCTGGAATAGTACGTACATCCACGTCTTCTTTCCATCCATGTTTTTCAATTTGTTTACGGGTCACTAACGTTTCATGACTCATGTTCATTGCCTGCATGATCGAAGGGTACAACGAAGCGAAATCAAGACAAGACACTGCGTTTGTGTAATACCCTGGGTCTGGTGTAACGACAACTGCACCTTCGAATGAATCGTCATTCGTCCCAGTTTCCACACGAGGAATGTAGTAGTTCAGTCCTTTGGCATAACGTATCATTAATGCCACTGTTCGTATTCCCTGACCTCTGTCTATGACATCTTTCATGCTTATTCCGGTTACATTTGCCATTTGTAATATTACAGTTAGTTTGCATAATTTTGCCATCAGTTCATGCACCAACCAGGCATCTTTTAGACAGTAGACAGCAAGGTGAGTTCTGCCCTGTTCGGTTTGGTACTTTGGGTGTATCAATGCATAGTCCATATCAATCTTCTTCGTCCCAAGGTATTTTTCAGCCAAGTTGTCCAATTTGTACGAACTTTCGTTGTGTTGGTCTTTCATAATATCGTAAGAATCCATCACAACACGACCGGGTATTATTAATTTGAACTTTTCCAGACTGCCTTTTTGACTGGAGGAGAAGGTGGATTTACGAATTTCAGTTGTCTGGTACTTTACTCGACTCATATTGGGTTTTTTACCTGTCAGTGTTAGGTACCTTGTTAGTATGTAATCATTATCGAAACGATTGATATTATGACCTTGTATAAAATCGACGTCCTTTTTGTCCACAAACCGTATGAAATGTTCAATCAGTTTAACTTCATCATCGAACGTGTATACAGTTGACTTGCTTGCTTCAAAATCATCCACGTTGTACGTCTCTTTTGTTTGAGTTTGACCCTTTGGGTAAAGTACCCACAAATAATATTCAAGTGTGTCCATCGTCAACGTTGCTCCAATGGTTATAATGGGGTCTTTCGTAGCTACAGGGAAATCAAATTTACCTGGTTGATTCGGACGTGGTGGTGGTAATGATTCGATATCGTACGATAAAATCCTCCATGGGGCGAGGTCCGTCATATCAATCTTTTGCAAGGTACCTTGAAATTCGTGGTCACATTTCGTCATGCTATTTCTCTTGTCTACTGGTATCCCACTGACTTTAAACCAAGCACACGTGTACCAATCATTATCGATAAAGTGTTGCGTTGGTATGTCCACTTGGTCGTTGTAAATGGTAAGATTGAGATCGAGATTTGTGTCAAAAGCTTCATAAGATGATTTTCCACTGAGCAAATTGTTAGAGACCCGTATGTCTTTCACTGTCTTTCCCTGGACTATTTTTTTCAAGAAGTAGTATGCGTACAATCCACCTGTTGTTATCTTAGAAAACTTCGACGTACCTTCTTCATTGAAATCAATTATATCCTGACCTTCTATGGTTTTAATCGACAATCCATTCTCCATAGTTGATACTTTCGTTTCTAAATTAAAAGGATACTTCTCGTCGGAGTGGTATCGTTTTGTAAATAGAAACACGGACATCAAGCGATTGATTTTATTCACCGTAATTGAGCTCAACTGGGTCGTGATAATGTAAGGCTTTACATCGTTCAATACCACTGCCACGGACTCGTTTTCTTTTGTTCTTCCAATAGCTGCTATTTTTCCACGAAAGGTAACGGTTTCCAAGTGTTGAAATATCATTTTATTTAAATTTTATTTGCATATATAATTGTATTTTTATTTTTGCATATGTTTCAATTATTTACAGGAATATTAATGTTTCTTGGATTTATAAGTGGGGCTTCCAATGTTTACGGAAATTATTATTTCAAACAACAAATGTTGAAGGACCGACCCCGACAAAAATATAAATTGTTGTAGATGTAATAAACAAACATTGCGACGTATACTCGCGAATAGGAGAGTTTTTTTTAATGTTTGTCTGCATGTGTGTATGTATTTATTAGAATACAAATGTTTTGTACCGATTTTTAACTTTTTATGTCTATCACTTGGTACAAATCTTAGAGTAGGGGTATGTTTTCTATCAGGTACCTTAGTATATGTGTTTTTACGTCAGTCATTTCCTATCTAAAATAAACCACGCTGTGCATCGTTTTATGTCTAGGGTGGACATACCAAAGCTTTC
>PABN01000061.1 GCA_002699555.1 Dehalococcoidia bacterium | reverse complement strand
GTACGTTAGTATGTCGATTTAAGGTGCGTTTTTTGACTAAAATGAAAATGAGCTAATCTCGGTACGGGTTTTGTAAATTTTCATGTGACAAGAAAAGTGCGATTTTTTATGGTTTGAAATACATGTACAAAAAATCCCTAGTTGGGGTATACAAAACATACCAAATCCATTCACTTTGATTATTCTAGTATTTATTTTACAAAGTCGAATGATAAGTAATGTTCTGTTTTCATAGAAATCGTACCATATACAAAATACGCAAACGAGGGAGAACCATTGGTAGAATAATTCACATGAATCGGAGCATGTTGCGAACGACATATACTCCCAATAGCCCCAAAACAACAATAAACCCAATGCGCACGGTTAATTCGTGGAAGCAAGTCAATATAGAAAAGGAAATACAAAACAAAATACAAAACGAAATACAAAATATAAATTAAAAAACAAAGTATAAATTAGAAAACAAAATATAAATTAAAAAAAAACAAAATTAAAATCATGAGTGTAGTAAAAATAACACAAATCGGTTCAAAAATTGCTTTCGTGGGTCAATCGTACTCAAAACAGAATGAGCTGGCAAATTTGCTCTGTAAAATATTCTTTCAAAAGGGAGAGAATTATTTAAAGTTCTCGATTTCCGATCCAGTAAAAACAATTGCTAAAGAGGAGTATTTCACCGACGATCGTCTTTTGTGTTTGGCAATCTCATCCCAAGTGAGAAAAGTCAAACCGTCTCACTGGATGGATATTTTGAAAAAGAAGCTCGAGACGGTGGACGAAAGCTGCCATATTGTAATCGATGATGTTTGCAGCCAATACGACGCAGTTGAATTGAGTACAATGGGTTTTAAACTTGTTAACGTTAACATAGCATGGATGGAACGATTTAATAATCTGATGCATTCTTCTTCATCGGACCGTTCATTTCGCAACACGGTGAAGGCTTTTCACTACGATACTCCCGATACACTTCCAGATTATATTTGGGATTACAAGATCAAGTCTATCGATGAAAAGTACAATTTAATGTACCAATTGAGTGGATATAACAAGAACGAGGTGGTTGCAGTTGAAAACGATCATTGTGTATAATTAAATTTTTGCAAGGATTCTTTGACAGTAGTGTATATTTCGTCCCAGTTGATACTTTGCTGGTTTACACGGTACATAACGTATATTTTCAACAATACTACTAGCCAACATGTATATATAAATTTAAGTGCCCACAGGGATACGGGTATACACCATTTGAATTGATAATGTGTGCATATGAATAGTATTATGAACACAATGAACCAGGTGCAGGATTCTATGTAATCGTACATTTTAATGTTGATGTTTTTCTTTTATAGGGGGTATTAAAGTAAATTATATTATTTAAAATGCCGCTGGGATACCACGGGGCTCCAATACTTGTTTCGAAGGGTTTATCTGGTTTCAGTCTACTTCATTATCTAATCCTCCTATTGTTTGTAATTCTATACTTACGGACATGTTGAAGACTGTCAATATAAAGAGTACAAATATTTTCGTGTAATGTTGTATTGATCGTATCATGATGGGTACAACTGCACTTAGTATGTAGGAACATGTAAACGCAACCAACCCCAACAATACAAAGTCTGGATAGTGCAGTCCCAAACAGTCTAATTCTATTGGCGTCGGTTCAGTACCTTCTATGATATCGGTTGCCAACTTAACAACTGGGTCGTACCGTCTTAAAAACCAACTAAATGGTATTGTTCTGTAAATCCATAAGAATACGTCTGGATGGTTGACTCTGAACCAAAACAATGGTGTCCAAAAGTATGTCAATTGATTCAATAAATCGATCTGAGTACAAGTTTCGAAGGGTGTTTTCTTTGAACATAAAAAACATGTTTCGGGATCGCACGCTTTTGCTAGTCCATCGTAATACGTACAGAAGCAGTTTGGAAACATGACGTCATTTATGTATGCAAACATATCGTCGACAACACAGTTTGGTATATTCGGGAAACAAAAGTACGTATAGTTGTATACTGTGAACATATATATCCCAAGCATAATGATCGGAAAATATGGAACAGAAGACTCGAATATTGGCAAAGTAGTGTACCTGCTTATTATGAATATACCAAGCATGGTGTATAGCATGTATTTGAACGCATCTGTGATGAGATTGAGGCGTTGTTTCGTAGTGTTCTGTTCGCAGTATATAACTTCAATGGGACATGCTTCTGTCAATGGGTACGTTAGATAATAGCCGAGTGAGTATCCGACGTACGGTATGTAGGTATCGTCCGCCACCGTAAGAAAATCGGACAATATGTCTATGATTTCAACGTCGTTTCGCAATGCAAAGTTTTCTATTAAATATGTCCAATCTTTGTCAGCTCTCTGGAAATTTGTCAATTTGATTGTGGAAGAGTTTGTAGCGTTGTTGTAATGCCTTGTACTTTTTAATTTATAATTCTTATCCAACGCTTTAATCTGTGCATCTGTAAATTGATCAATATCTTCCCCAGCTCTCTGTGCAGCTTTATCTAGCGCATTGGCAGCGTCAACACTCCATGCACCGAATTCTCTCGCCGATTCGTCAAAATAGTTTATAAAAGAAGGTACTACGACTGGTGCATAGACGTTTTTATAATAATCCGACGTTTTCAACCCGTTGTTTATTGCAGTGTTTATGAAATTGTCAAGCAGATTACAATTGAGACAAACGTGTGCATCTTCTCTTTCGCTACATGGTGTCGTGTCCGATGATAGTCCGGCAGCTCTCAGTATAAAATTTCTGGCGTTTCTTTCTCCAATTGTTTTTGCAGGTCGTGCTTCGAATCTGGAAGTATAGTTGTGCCAGTTGTGATACGCGTACATGACTTTACTGGGTACTTTTGGGTACGGTATGTCGTAATTGAAGACTTTAGCAGTTTGTTTCAGTTGAGCACCTAGTTGTGCTCTATGAAGTTTCGTTTTATCAATAAATTGAGCCCCTGTTTTGTATATTCTATACATGCTTCCAAGAGACTTGTTTGATTTATGTATTTCCGGGTCAATGCTATGGAATACATTGAATACGAACGAGTTTACGCTGCTGAAAGTGAACGACGAATATATTCTTTCTTTCATGTTTTGTACAATTGGTATCCATTTATCGGTATCGACTCCTTCAGTCTTCAGTTTTGTTATAAACTCCATCACTGTCATATGTCCCATTAAGTGTTGCACGTAATACGTCATCGATAGGAACATGTGATAGCCCATGGTGTATTTTCTCTTCCAATTGTATATTATATCAACGGGTAGCGTTACGCCGAGTGCTTTTGACAAGTCCATTGCTATTTTTCTATCGTTCAGACATTCTATTAGTTGTATTCTTTCGATAGGTCTCATTTGTGTCCATGTGTAATTTGCATAACTGTTGACAAACATGTCGCAGGCGGAGGAACCGTTCCATTCCATGTGCGTGGCAGTGTACAGAGGCGTTTTGTCGAATTCAGATGAAAATTTCCCATGAACGGACAACAAACGTCTTCTACCGAACAACCCCCCGAAGAAATCTTCAATTGCTTCCCCTGCTGCCTCTGCTTCAGCTGCAAACGAAGCAGGCTGCCCGTCGCCACATTTGAGATTGCACGTTTTACCAAATGTCAATGCACATATCACATCTTCTATCGTGTTGCATATTGTATCTGCGAATGTTTTAATAAATTCACCGATAGGACCTAACATTTTCAATATAGCTTCGAGCACCTTTCCAGCATTGGTCAATAACATGGTTATCATTTTTCCGAGGAGATTCCATAGGTCGGAAAAGAAGGTATCGTCTATACCTTTACCGGTCACTACTTTGATTATTCCACTAAACACCTTTATAATCAAAACAATGGTATCCATAATTGCTTGCGACAATAGTTCTTGGAACAGTTTTAAAATACCGTTGAGCGTACCAAAGAAGTTTCCTGCATTTTTGTGAATATTGTTAAAGAAAACCTCCATCCCTTCTAACAACCTGGACATCCAATTCAAGAATGTGTTTATTAGCGTGAATACCAAATTAAATATCGGACCTTCTACACTTTTATCAAAGCCTGCTTTACCCTGTATGACATCCGATAAAAATACAAGTAGTTGGTTAATCATATCCAATACAACAACCGGGAAATCAAACAAACTGAACAATAACATCCCAAGACCTTTTTTTACAGGCACATAATTCGTCGGAATGATGGCTGCAAACGTGGACGACAAGCCAGCGGCTGTTCTCTGCAAGTCGCACAGACGTTCCGAAACATCAAGTTTAAATCCGGAAAAATCACCATTAATAAAATCTATCATTGTCATGAGAACTATCCTTACCTGATTGATGATTAATTTCAACCCGGTTTTGACCGTCATCGATATGCTACACAAGAAGTCAATGCTTCCGTATATTTTACACGATCGCGACGTGTAAGAAAACCCCAAAACCTCGTATATGGATAGATCTTCATTAAATTCGTCTTCGGTCAAACGCAGAATGTCTGTTTTTTGCAGTTCAAAGGAACTAGACTGACAGTACCCCGATTCCTCAGAGTATGCAGGGTGAAACCCTCCAACAAAATTATCTATAATCCCTGCGTACTGTTCTAAATAATAGAAAATATATTCTAAGAAGTACGAGTTGCACCAATGGTGTGGATGGTCGTAGAGTCCTTCTAACATTTTATTTTCAAATGCACCCTGTGCAACTTCCTGTACAACGTCTGGGTATTTAAAAATACAGGAACATTGATTGTCGTGATCGAGTTCTAACCCAACGTTACAGACGCATCCCTGTGTGTTGTTCCCTTTGCACGTATCCAACTCAATTGTCTGTTCCTTGTTGTCAGCCCAGAATTTCATACCATGAGAATTTTTCTTTGCCATACATTTGTAGTATCGTATGGTTTCGTGTATAGGGTAACATTTGTAACATTTGTCGTAAGGCGGGGCACTGTCCGCCGTTCCACATGGTTCCGTAGAACTTTTGACTTCATTGGTAAAATGACCAAAGCCGTTTTCACTAAGCGAGAACACAGGATCTTTGTTTACATCTATATGCATATAACCAGGGTGGTCGCCACAGAATGTAGTGTTTAGCTCATGTCCAGTGTCTTCCCACCATTCTTCCAACCTGCTCTCCGACACACCATAACCGCAGTTCACCGGATACCTGAAGTATTTCCCAGTGAAGATGTCCGGAGAGTTCAATATTACCTTTATTAATACTCGAAACACTTCAATGTAAAGTTTCGCGTTTACTTCTACGAAATACGCTGCGTTGATTCCTATACCGACGTTCATTATATAACTGACGGCTCTCTCGACTACACCGAATATATTTGCCTGTAAATTAGGCTGACCACAGTATGGGTCGTAATGCATCACTCCGAACGGTTTGGAATGTGTTATTTCGAGAGGTGGAAACAAGGAATCCCTGTCACACAAACACTCTCCGTTTGTCAGATCCCAGGTAGCGTCCGCTCTATAATAACAGTCAATACTCGAGTCTCTGGGATACGACAGACCATCGTATCTCTGCCACGTGCGCCAGGCGTCCTGTTCCCCCGAAATCAACGATTTGAAAGTTAATTCCATGAACAGTTTGTATATTAAATGAACTGTATTGAGTGGTAGAAGTCCAACCATCATAACACTGCACGCTACGTTTTTCGACAGTTGGAGGGCTTGGGGGTTCCCGGTACAGTCTAATTTAACAGCAGACGGCAACCCTGGTAATGTTTTCTGTTTAACCACACTAGACGGTATCAAAAGAATGTTCAAGAGAATATTTCCAAACATCTCGCCCAACCAATACCCAAGATCACAAATATCCCTAATACCCATGTCAAAATAACTAACTGCTTTATCGATTGACACGGCTTCAAACATATAATCCACGTTTGTTATGTAATATGGCACTGGGATGATGATGTGCAAGACCGTGCGTATCAAAGAATGTATGAGATGAACTATTCCTATAGGAAATCTGGTCAGAGCGACAGCAAAGAATGTCTCGGGGGCACCTTGCATCGAAAAATCATCTGCAAATAAACTTATCACTTTCAACACCACGTCATAGGTCACGACGTCCACGTACTTGGCAGTTTCATGTATAAACCCGTTGATATGGTACATCGTCTTCGTGAATGTAGGGAATTTGATAAAGGGGGGTATCGTTCCCATCAGAGTTTGTGCGAAAGAAACGAAGATATTAAAAAAATGATTCGCCGCTCTTGCTATTTCATAATTTCGAAAGAATACAAAAAATATATCAAAAAAATCCTTCAATCCGTCGCATGCGCATGTTAGAGGACTTTGTTGGTGTGCAACTAGTTTCTGTATGTTAACTACAACGCTTGTAACGTTGAACTCGTTCACTATCAGATTGTTTTCTACGGACATCTGACCGGAACCACTCCAACTCAAAATAGAGGTAAAAATGGATAGAAATATTTGTACCACCATGCTGATCGATTTAACGGTTGAACTCAAATCACACTTAATAGCCAAAGCGACTGACCCAGATGTCAGTTGACCGAGCATAGTAGAGTAATAATTGTACAATGGTATCGCTGCATCAAACCATAAACGGAAAATTTGAAAAATAGACATCAAAACATTTTGAAAAAAAGGTTGAATGAAGCATCTCCAAATACCGTCGGACGCGTCTAAAAATTTGTCGGTTTGTGTGTGAAGTACGACGATCATTCCAATCAATACAGCCACTCTAGACACCGTCGTAGCCTTGCTTATTATGTCGTCCGTCAATACAAATAGTTTGGATGTTATTATTGAAAGTGTATCTGCAACAAAATCACCTACGTTATTGAATAACATAACAATGTTGGTAGATATGACCGCATTCAAAGCCGGTTCTGGAGCTTTCGATTGTTTGTTAAATATTACGCAAACATAATATGTTATCAAAATCGAAACTATTGCTACTACCACGTACAGTAGTAGAGCAAACAGAAATACATACATTTAAATGGGACAATCACACTTATATAGACTCGAAAATATAATATTCAATAAAACCAGCAATAGCTTCTGTCTTTATCGGATACTATTTTTTTTGAAATAGTATTAATAATAAGGTTGACGCACTGCAAAACAGAAGCTCGTTCAGTCAAATCTACACTGAAATAAAATACATCACGTCTGTCTACCCGTTGTGTAGCATGTTTACCAACATTAATAATATAGCACTTGGTGTCTAGTTTTGTAATTATATCTTTTATGTATTGGAAAGACATGAAGTCTTTGTAAATGCATATTAATACATTTGCGTTAATTATAAACGGTTTTATTATCGACTGATACAAGACATTCGCAGACGTGTCCCAAATTTCAAATACGTCCTTGTCCTTTATGTATTTAAAAAAATCAATGCCTATGGTCGGAACGTACTTGTTCGATTCCAAGTGACGTAATTGATTGCAAAAATATGTCTTACCAACACTAGAATCTCCTATTATGGCTACTTTTATTTTCATGTGTATAAATTAAAAAAAAAATATTTATATACTCATGGTATCTATTCCACCAAGTATACCGTACATATGGGTACCGGATTCCCATTCAGACAGATGCACAAAATGCAAATCTATCTTTACAATGATAAATCGTAAACATCACTGTAGAATATGTGGAAGAATATTTTGTTTTCAGTGTTTGCCGTTTGTCCAATCGCTCCCTTCGTTGCACGAAAACTATACCATACCATCTAACGTAAAATGCTGCGAAACGTGTAGGCGAAACATAATAGATACAAAAAAGAATAAGCATGAACACATCATATTGATGTTCCTTCCATTGCCGATCTCCGAATTGGAAGTTTTTCTTTATGTAAATAAAAAATGGAACAACAGTGTTCGATACATGATCTCCTTGTTCAAAAGCATTCAATACAAGATATCCTATCAAAAATGGACAAGGGTAGAACGGAATCTATTAGAAACACATTTCAGTGAATTGTATTCTCACCCCAGGGTGTTTATTGGCGCTTTAAAAGCTTTATGTAAAACTACCGACATGAATAAATTAATGGAAAGACCACCCACGCATACATCGTGTCGATTATTGTACTGTACTAAATTATGTACCAATAAATTTTCAATGTATGATATCATTGACCTGTTGTACAACAAACCAATGGTGTTAGAATACAGTAAAGTGTACGATTGGGTTTGCAATCTTTTTCAAAAACAACCAACGGATTCAATTCTGTTGTTTCTGCCATGGATACTTCGTTTTGGACTAAATGTTGGAGTTCAAAATTTAATAAAGTACATGATATTGCCCAGATGCAGTGACATGAATTTCGCATTTAAATTTTACTTTGAATGCAAATTACTTCAACAAACAAGAGACAAGGACTTTTACACCTCGCTCGCACAAACAATTGTACATAACAACGAACACTACGGTGAAATACTAAATACAGAGAAGTTCATTTCGATCGTATCCAACAAAGCCTACTCTGAAATTATTGTTTCGCCACGAATGCCGTACGACCCCAATATTATTGTTGAAGAGATTCTTGTCGATAAAATAAAACAACTGAATACATACACTAAGCCAATACAGATACCTATGAAGACAAACAGGGGCATAAAAAACATATTGGTGAAGTCAGAAGACATACGGATAGACAGACTTGCGAATATAATGATGTTTCTGATGAACGAATACGATGACTTTACTTTACTTCCATACAATACATTTGTGGTATCGAAAAATGAAGGATGGGTTGAGATGGTACCAGACGTGAAAACATTACACGACATAAACTTGCAAACTACTCTTCAAAATTATATACTAGACAACAATAAAAAATCAAGCATAACTGAATTGAGAAGACTTTTTATTAAATCGTGCGCGTCAAACTGTATTTTAACCTATGTACTAGGCGTCGGTGATAGAAATTTAAACAACATAATGGTCGACAAGCAAGGTAGAGTCATTAATATCGATTATTCTTATGTATTGGGACACGATCCAAAATATGAATCGTGTGAGATGAGAATAACCAAGGGAATGTTGGACATGATAGGGGGTAAAAATAGTATAGAATATCAACAATTCAAAATTTTGTGTACTTCTATGTATAAAGAGATACGAAACTATAGCTTCTTTTGGTATACGTTTATGAAATATTTAATCGATGCAAAACCAAATATAGACACATACTACGGTTCTATCAAAGAACTAAGGAAACACGTAGAAGCACGTTTCATGCTAAACAGCCCAAACGACGATGTGGATGTTTTTATCGCCGAGACAGTTGAAAAGAATTCCGATCAAACAATTATGTCCATGTTGTCCGATGCAAGCGTAAATGTACGAACACTCTTGGACGGGTTTATGTTTACGATGGAGCTTTAGCGCGCGAGCTTTAGCGCGCGAGCTTAGAAAACACTTTGTTCATCTTGTCCAGTGCACTGTCTGCATCCATAAGTACGTGCTGGGTTAAGTTGACGTTCTTCTTTCCGAAGACTTCCTGCATTTGCTTTGATATTATATCAACGTGATTGATCGCCCCGACAAGGTGAGAATAGTTTAATTTTCGCATTAACACATTTCCCATTTTTGTCATGTTCAACAAATTACGAATTAACCCTGCGTTGAACGGTTGGTCGTCCAAGAGTTCAATGATATGCTTTACATTGTCTATAATACTCATCTTTTTATTCATGGTGCCGCTTAATTTTACACCGTTTGATATAAACTTTTCTGTCTGTGGTAGCATCTTGTCTACTTTAGTACTTATTGCTCGAAGGCTTTTCATCTGCGAAGGAAGCTTATCGTTTGTTGTTTTCATCAAATTGTTTGTATTGTCTAATATGGAATTTGCTTTGGAAGCTACTGTTTTGCCTGTATCCGACTGAACGACGTAATATACTGCTACAGGTGGAATCAACATAATAATGGTCTGAATCAAGACCAATACAGCAATAAACCTTAACACACCTTCCATATGTATAATAAATGGTTTGCTTTATAGATCTAAAATTTTAATATGGGTTGGTCTCTACTTTTACGCACATCGTCCAAGCGCTTTTGTTTCTTCTTTATTTCATCCTTTGTATCTTTTATTTTTTTCAAGTACCCCTTACACTCTTTTAATTTATTCAAACGTTCTTGTTCCGTCTCTACGGCTTTTTTTTCTTTTTGGTCAATATCTTCTTGGGTCATTATGTAAACGCTTGTTATATCTTCACGACTG
>PABN01000060.1 GCA_002699555.1 Dehalococcoidia bacterium | reverse complement strand
GTTAGCTATTCTCAGCCTGTTGACACTGGTCATACTGTGGCGGTCATTGCGACGCCAGCCACAATCGGTGTTACGACGACGTTCTCAGCAGGCCCGTCGGTCCCGGCAACGGTTACTCCGTCAACAGTCGCCTGTCCGGTAGTAATTGTCCCAACAGTTACTGCCAACCTAATCGTCGTACACGCTGGCATAGAAGTTCCAGCTACCCTCCCCTCGGCTACCGCTTTAGCGGTTGCTACACCGGCTACGGTGGCGACTACAGCGACAATGCCCGGCCACACGCTGTACATCACTATTGATGCGACACCGGGAGTCATTGCAGCTACGACAACAATGCCTTCGGAAACACCGAGCGGCAACTTCACATTCGAGGCTTCAACTATCGCAGCAGCAGTTAGCTCAGAATTTGGGGCTGACCCTGTTTACCGTCTAGTTGTTATACCTACAGAAAACACCACTCCTACTATTGGCTTAAAAGAAGATACGACACCAGCGGCTTACGCTTTGATGCGTCACTTCCAGCCAAGAGCTAAAGGAGATAATATATTTATTATTAATGGGACAACCGTGCAATCGTTCCTACCGCATGACTGGGCAACAGTCACACGGTGGATATATGGAGGGCATGAAAGTCCTAGAGATTTAACAACAGCAGAAGAAACAGTATTAGTAGCAGCAGGTTATTCGTTTAGGGTAGGTCCAGAATAATGCCAATTTATAATTACCGATGTCTCGATTGTGGATTGTCACACGAGATTCGTCATGGGTTCCATGAAACTTATGACGGTGTTTGCGATGCGTGCGAAGGGGTAGTTCGCAAATACTTTGGTGATGTTTACATCGCTGCCTCAGCTACACCAACTAGAGGTATGCATGATGGAAAAACGATTGATTGGTCTGGGACTAAAACTAAAGAAAGAGAAAAAGAAAGGGATATGGCAGCCTATAAACGTCTTCGATCTGAAGGTATTCAGCCGAAGAGCATTAACGGCTCTGCCAAAATGGAACGAGAAGCCTTAACCTCTCACGAAATTAAAGCCGGGACGCTTCTTCAAGGGCCGAAGTCAGAAAAGAAACGTAAAGAACGTGCCCTTAATGACGTTCTTGGGAGTGGCTAATGACTACTGCACAGGCTTGGATTGATGAAACACGGGACATGCTTTTGTCTGGGTACGTTGAAGAGTTGCTTCAACTAGGCGATAGCACAGATAGTGCTTCAACATCATTAAATGTTACAGGCGCAGCAAGTTCAGGGATTACTGCTGGTGTTGTTATAGAAGTAAATACAGAAGCAATGTATGTAACTAGCGTTAACGGTACCGATGTCAATGTTATACGTGGGTATAGCGGTTCAACAGCAGCGGCTCATGTAGCTGCTGACATTGTTCGTGTATCTCCTAAGTTTCCTGCTTACAGAATTTTAGAAGCATTGAACAATGACTTGCGAGATTTATCTTCTCCAGACAACGGGTTGTTCCAAATTAAAACAACAAGTTTTACTTACAATGCATCGCAAGAAGGTTACGACTTAGCCGGTTTAACAAGCGAAGAAGTTCAATCTATTTATTCAATAACTTACGCAGACCCGATACCCGTTGAAGCAAGCGAACCAGAAATTCGTTCATGGAAATTAAAAAGAAATAGAGACACAGCTTCGTTTAGTAGTGGGATGGCGTTAGTTCTGTATGGACCGGGATGGCCGGGAAAGAAAGTAACTGTAAGTTATAAATCGCCGCTTACTCTTGTTTCTGGTACAGTTTCGTCGTTCAACAAATCTGCTACAGGTTTGCCAGCTACTGCTTACGATTTACCTCCTCTTGGTGCAGCACTAGCATTAATGACTACAGCGCCTATTCGCAGAGAATTTCTTGACGCACAAGGATCTCATCGAAGAGCAGAAGAAGTACCACCCGGTGCTATTTCTGCGTCTATGAGAGATTTAAGAATGCGTAGAGAAATGCGTGTAGCCGCTGAAGCTGCACGCATAGCAGCAATGTACCCACAAAACTGGCAACGTAACTCTGCTTAATTATGGCATTTAACTCCGAGTTTCTTCCAGTCGAATTAGACGGCATATCGTATGAAGTTGATACAACAGAGTACGCACGTACAACTGTCCCTGCGTTGCGAGAACAAAGAGATACGAGTAAAGAACCCGGCGAGAATGCTTTAGATACAAGCGGTGCATGGACACGTTCACAAACAGACTGGAGTTACGGTGCTGGTCAAACGCATTTTGATTTGGATGACAGTGACCGTCGTAGGTTTCACACTTCTTCAGGCATTGATCCGTGGACTAAAGGATCGATCACTCTCTTACCTATAACAGAACAAAAGAAAAGTGGGTCTGGCACAAACCAAAAAGTAAGACGAGTAGGTAGCTATCTTTATTACACAGAATCAGAAACAGTAGCCTTTACTAATGGCCCGACTGCTGCATCACCTTCATGGCAAGATTTCACTGCTCGTGCTGGATATTCAATTACAGATTTACATTCTGATAGCACTCATATTTTTTTAGCTTTTGGTTCAGGCGCAGCTATCGCTCGATCCACAATCAACACCACTTCTATAGATGGAGCATGGCCGTCAAGCGGAACCCAAGCTGCTGACTTAATTCGAGTAGCATCAGGCCGACTAATCGGGGCACTCGGAGCAAACATCTTTGAGATCGGAGCTAACGGAGCCAAACTCAGTAGCTCTCTGGACTACACCCCAGCGCTTTCCTCAACTACTTGGGTATCAGTATGCGGCGGACCATCCGGTATATATGCAGCAGCGAACTCTGACAACAGCGGAACTATTTACCACATAGATGTAAACCCTGCGGACGGCACTCTTCAAACACCTGTAATCGGAGGACAACTCCCACACGGAGAAGAGATAAATGAAATCAGTGCATACGGTGGTGTGCTGCTTATAGCAACCTCGGTAGGGCTACGTACTGCTGCAATAGATACATCTTCTAACGCAGTATCAATCGGCCCAGTCATTGACGACGGCGGTGAAGCGTTCTGTTTAGAAACAGATTCACGTTTCGTGTGGTGGGGTGGCGCATCCGGTCAACTTTACCGTGGCGACCTATCTAAATTCACATCAGTATTAGTTCCTGCGTGGGCACCAGACATTGTGTCTATAGCTGGAAGCGCATCAGACGTTCAATCTGTAGCACGGCTAGGAAACAAAACATATTTTGTAGACAAAGGCAATGGTTGTTATGGAGAATCAGGCGCTGGCAAAAAAGTCGTAACAGGAACCTTGACTGTTGGGGAAGTGTCGTGGTCAACAGTAGCTCCAAAGCTATTAAGAAACGTTACAGTTCGACAAGATCGTGACCAGTACACGTTTGGACAGACAACATACAGTGACAATTCGGGTCTTATATTTACTTATCAAGATGAATCACTTGAATACCGAGGTGACCCAACCTCTACTCTTTTAGGCACAATTTCTTTTGCAGCAACAAACGACGACAACTCTACGTCTAGTCTTTCTTTAACCCCGAACGTTGCTAAAAACTTTACATTTGTTACTGAATCATCTGTCTCTTACAAATTTGTTATAACTATTGGGCGGCACACAGACACAACCTCAGCCCCAATAGTTGAAGACTGGTTAACTACCTGCATTGCTACACCTGCACGAGTAGATGAAATTGTTTTGCCTATTGTTTTACGCAGACAAGTATTGACATCACGAAACAGTGGTGCTCCTGTAGCATTTAATACTAAAGAAGTTTTCGACACATTACGCAGTCGTATGGAATCGGGGCAAACGTTGACATATAAAGAAGGTGACCGTTCAGAGAACGTAACTATCGAACGTATCTCTATGAAACCTGACCGGTTATCGGACGACGGAAGCTGGTGGGAAGGCACACTACTAGTGCGCCTGTTAACAGTTCCGACGTAATGCCTAAAGTACTTTTCTTTGACATAGAAACCGCACCTAATCTTTCTTACGTGTGGGGTCAATGGCAACAAGATGTCATTGAACATGTCACTGAGTGGTACATCATATGTTTCTCATACAAATGGGAACATGAAAAGAAAACTCACGTCGTATCTTTAGACGACTTTGATCTTTACAACGAAGATCCCGAAAACGATTTCGATGTTGTCTACAAACTTTGGCAGTTGTTAGACGAAGCAGACATAGTAATAGGCCACAATTCAGACGCATTCGATATTAAAAAAGCTAACGCACGATTTGTGTACCACAACTTTGGACCAACCACTCACTACCAAACTGTTGATACTTTAAAAATCGCACGTAAATATTTTAAATTTAATAGCAACAGACTTGGACATCTCGGGGAACACCTTGGACTCGGAGGCAAAGAAGTCACAGGAGGATTCCAAACATGGGCAGGCTGCATGAAGGGTGAAACTAAGGCATGGGCAACCATGAAAAAATATGCGAAACAAGACGTGGATCTTTTAGTAGATGTTTATGAACGCTTACGTCCTTGGGCCACAAACCACCCTAATAGAAATGTAATTGATTCAACTTCTCGTAGCTGCCCTACATGCGGTAGTGACAAATTACAAAAACGTGGTGTAAGACGCACCCGAACCATGAGCTATCAAACATATCAATGCCAACGCTGTCGTTCTTATTGCAGAGAAAGATTAACTAACACATCAGCACGCCCTGATTTTGTTTAATCAAAGTTATAACGAGCACGTAAAGTACGCTCTTTGTCGTCAGCCAAAATACGGGCCTTGCATTTTTTGCAACGACACTCACCAATTAAATACTTAGCTAGCGTTCCATGTTTTTTAAAGTCGCCCTTGTCCCACCTGATGTGACCAAGGTCGTCTACAAACATTAGTAATCTTCAGGATTAGACGCTTCGTCTTTGAAGATGTCAGCCATACGCAGAGCTTCTTCTTTACTTCTATACCACTCACGCATTTGGCTATCACATATCACCGCATACCCCGGAAGACTAAGACCTGCTCCCAATCGTGCGATTACTTTTTCTACTTTTACATTCATCGCTTTTCTCCAATCACGATGTCCCTTTTATTTTACCACGCTAGGTGAGAATTAGGGCGGGATGGTGAGGTAGAAAGGAGAGTAAACACCCCCACATCCCATCACCGGCGATGCAAACCGGCTAGCCCTTAGATCTTAATTCTTTTTTTAACTCTTTCAATCGACGTATATTTTCTTCGATTGAAAGTGCCTCCTTTTTATTTAACGCTAACGCTTGCTTAGTCTTAACAACATCATTGATGTTACACACCCTAGCCCCACTTTCCTCAGCGTTTCTCCTTAACGCTGTTTCAAACGCAGCTTCAGTATAACCCCATGTAATGTTTAATGCGTTGTAACACTCTTCAATAGTCCAACCTGCTGCATGAGCAGTCTCAACAATATGACGTATCCTTGCAGGCTTAACACTTATAGGTTTCTTGTCAAGACTTTTCCACCAAGCATTTAACATCTGGGTTACATCAGTAAAAACTTGTTGTCGTTCCACTTTCATCTCTATTACTTTGCCCATGTATCCTCTCCTTTATCAACTGTGCAAAGTTATGTAATTCCATAACGACGTAAGCCCCTCCTGTTCCAAAATTACGTCGCTTCACAATAGCTGCCCCGAAAGCAGCTTCCGCATTTATTCTCTCTTGCTCTGTCTCTTTCATTATCTGAGACAAAGATGAGAGAGCATCCTTCCTATTCTTACATTCAAATACAAATTCAGGTAAGTCTAGACAACGGATGTCCCCTACATCTTTAGTCCCCACAAGAGGTAGCCGCATAAATTCAGACTTGGTATAGCTTTGCAAATACCTAACACACTCAGTCTCCCAAGCGGTCCCCTTCTGTTTAGATTTACTCATACGTCACTTATATCAGGAGGCAAATGATCCGCCTCGTCAAGATGATCCTTATAAAAATCATACGTTGATTGGATTAAAAATGACATAGCTTGCATTAGTTTGTTGTTCTCATCCATTTGCTGATCTGAAGGGTGCCGCTCAAAAGATTCAATGATCTCTGCTGCGTGCATTTCAAATCGGACTGCAAAATCTTTAGGAACTACAAACGATAATATAGTTAATTCGTCTGCTAACACTGGAACAATTACGCTTTGTGGTTCATATTCATCCATTAAAAAGGTTCCTGATCGTCGGCAAAAGCAGCCTGCACACTTTGTGCCGCTGCCTTGTCAACATTACCACTTGGTCCACCCTTCGGATGCCAGCGGTAAGACGGACCACCTTCGTCTGCGTACAAACAAAGTTTGCTACGTTTGTCACCTTCTTTAGTTTCCCAGTTGTCTTGTTTCATACGTCCAATAAACATAACTCGTGAACCTTTAGGTACTTCTGCGATACGTTCAGCAAGATCACCGAAACATTTCACATCAAACCAATGGGTTTCTTTAGAGTCATCACGTCCAGTAGTCACAGCTACAGGCACAGTAATAAAAGCATTACCACTTTGTGCGTAACGTAACGTCAAATCAGATCCGACATTGCCTGCTATAGATATATTACTCATTACTTTCTTCCTCTCTTTTTTCTAAAATATCTGCGAGAACATAGTTCCCGTCATGTTTATGCCAGAGATGTAGGCCAAGACCTAACCGCATAGCACATCTTTTGATTCCGTCTGAGGCACATGCTTTGAGCCGTGCTCCATCGGTTTTCCAATTGTTTGGATTCTCGCACTCACCAACCTCTTGTATCGAGGTAGTTCGTCCATCAATCTCAACAGTAAGAGTGCAGAGGCAACCAGTAAGAGTACCATCAGCATCCCTAACAAGAGTATCAATAGCAAAATCATATGGACCTACAATCCCTAATAAGAATTGCGACACGATACCGTGTGGTACATATGCTGCGGCAAACTTTCCCGGTTTGGTTTCAATAAACCTGTCCGAAAATGGTGTTGCTAACTTACTTAACTGACTCATCTGTCTCCTTTATTACAAGATCAATTACATCAACAATGTCTATGTCACCGTGCTGTTCGCAAATGTCGTAGTACGGGCAGTAATTACATTCCCACGGAATTTCTGTTTCCCAATACGATCGCAAACCTTCCGGTATAACTCCACTAGCTAAATAACTTTTAGCCATACGTGCATGGTCTTCTAAAAAATATGTAGTAGCTACATTGATTGACGTTCCGCTTTCATCAAACGGTTCGTGAATGTCATACAACCACTCAACCATATCCCCTGCACGGGCAGTATCTTTCCAACGTCCCGGCGTAGCATCGGTACAAATATAAACTAAATGTATTTTTGTTACGCCTAGACCTAGAGCATATGCAGCTGCCTGAAACAAATGCTCTTCTTTAGGTCCTTCACTACGTGCTTTACGAAACCCATAGTTCCGCATTGTTTTAATTTCTAAAACAGTTCCTTCACGACGACTTGGGTTGTCATGTGATGCACTGTAAACACCATCAGCATGACCAGACGTTAAACAATCAGGGATACTAACCTCAACTTCACATTCAAAGTTAGGCACGTATTCCTCAAACGCTGCTTGAACATGTTGATGCATTGTGTTGCCAATTTCTTTAGCAACAAACCCATTAACAGCATTAGGACCTGCCTCTATACGAGGCACTCCCATACCATCAAGTACCTGTTTACGAGTACACGTAGTGATATTAGATATACGAAGAAACGAACCGTCAGCAGTTGGTTTATTCGCAGGATGTCGGATGTATCTTTCCAGCACATTTTGCGCTGGACCCGTTTCGTACTGCATTATTCTCCCTTTCTACATGCAGTTTATCAGTCACCGTGGCTCATGGCGTCCGTTGATATTCTTTTCTGTGAAGATTTCTCCACAGCAAACATCTCCGCCGTCAACAGTTTCGAACCAGATGTTGGTAGTGCTATCCCAAGAAATGCGGATACCACAATGTTTACAAGTAAAAGTGACCTTTCGCATGTCAGTTCCCTCGGGCCTCATCAATCCGGCGATCCCAATAAGCCGACTCAGCAATCTCTCTAGCTTCGAGCATTTCTTCATACTCTTCTTCACTCAAATCTGCATATGGGTCGTCGGGTGGATCTATACAAAAGTATTCCATTATTCTTTCCAATACTCGTAGTAATAAGTAGGCGTTGTACGCCACAAATATTGCGGACCAGCATGACGTTTCTTGCGTCGAGACAAACGAGTCTCTTGACGTTGACATCCATCACACACCACAGGCTCAATCAAACCAGCTTTCTGTGCTTGCTTCATCAACGGACCAAGCAACCGTGCATTATCTAACTTCACGTTCATGCTTTCTAAAACAGCATGAACTTCATCAGTAGTCCACGAATTATGCGGCGCTGTGCTACGACACACCTTAGCTATCGCATGTTTAGCAGCAACCTTCTGGGATGGACGGGCACCTAACTCTGCCCGTGCCATCCCAATATCACGTTGCTGCCTTCCTTCATTCTCCGACATAGCTACGAGCCATATTCAATATGGCTTTAGCTACAGCGTTAATGAAAGCATCATCATTAGGATCAACCATTGGGTTGTCTTCTAAATACATTGAGATGTGGTAACCAATATCACTTTCTATTGTGCTAGTGACGATTTGTTCTACCTCGCCGTTGTCACGTATAACATCAGTAGCTATATCACTAACGATGTCACAGAAAGTTTCATCGTCAGCTAGTTCTCGTGTATCTATATCTACTGTTATTTCCATTTCTTTTCTCCTTTATTTAATAAGAATCTTTGCAGCTTTTTCTGTTACAGGCAGCTTCCCAAACATCACATTGGCTTGGTGCCTACGAGTACGTTCAAGATCACTCTTAATACCTTTAAGTGATTTATCTTTCTGTTCCCATGCTTGCACAGCCATAAGCGCACCCCATTTAGTTTCACGTACACCAGCTATGTCTTGGTCATTATAAAACCGTGCATTCAAATCATTAAAAGTGTTACTCCAACGAGTCAATTTGTTGTAATAACCTTGAACAGTTAAAGAAGTAGAAGGCAGGTCAGGTTTAGGACCAATCAATTGAGGAACTAATTCACGCCATTGATCTTGAACAAATTCTTCATTAGCCATCCGCTCAATTTGAGCAGCGTACTGTGTATGACGTTCATACCCTGCACACAACTGTTCAACAGCTTCTTGCATCATGCCCTGTGGATTACCCATCTTTTTAAACTTAAAGACAGCTTCTTTATCTAAGATGTTCCACTTGAATGTGTTAGAACAAACAACAGCGTTCGCTGATTGAGTAGCAATTAACGGAACCTTGCGGTCATGGCCGTTGCCAATGTTAAACACCGACTCAACCTTTGACCAACCCGGAATGTTTATTTCATCTTTAAATTTAAGAGACACATAACCAACAGCACCATTGTCATACGTGCCAACCGATTCAATAGTCTCAACTAAACCAGTATCAATAAGCAACCCAGTCAAATCATCAATCATAAAACGATGTTGAACTATCTGATACTTGTCACTTACTTCAGCGTAAGCATGTGGATAGTGAATCATTTTCAATACATTTCTGCCATCAAGAATTACACCTATTTCTTCATGCTCAATATGTATTGGATGTCGAGTTACTTCACACCAGTCGAACCAATCTCGTGCTTCTTCCCACTCGATATGCCCAACATTACCTAACCGATGCCAAGGTGTTTCTCTGTAATGAGCGTGCAAAGCATCGAGTGATGTCATCTTATGCGACATTGTTTTCTCCCATTTCTAAGTTGATTTTCTGTAACAAAAGCAGCATTGTTTCTTCAGTAACATTGTCAAGTGTTAAACCAGCTATAGAAAAGCTCCACTTCCCATCATTGAAACGTGTAGCCCACACATAACTGGCTTTGTCACCAAACCTGACAGTTGCTGTCAATGTTTTCTTATCTTTGAATACAAGCTCACGTTCTTCTTGACATGAGTCATTGTAAACATCTGTTCTAACACGTAAATATTTCACGCATTCTCCCTTTCATATTTGAGATCTTCAGGAGGGGAGAGCTAGGGCATCTCCCCTCCCTTTCTTGCGACCTTTCAGGAAATATTATACCAGCAATAAACACAAATACTCCGTTGAGCCTGTGTTTATGCAGGATTAAGCATCCGAAAGATCACGTTCCACGAGCACGCATAATCTCTTCACGAGTAAATGCGTCACTAAAAACAATAGGTTTATCACGGCTACCCGACGGCTTTTTATCTTTACTATTCTTACGTTTCTCTTCACGTAACGCCGCCGAATGCAACCGCCAAGCGTCACGACAACCAGCACACCGACAACCATTTCCATACCAATTAGCAGACGGTCTACCCTTACATTTAACAGGCATTAAAACTGAGCAGCTTTCAAATCGTCAACAGTTAACCCAGCATCATCAATACGAATCTGCTGCTGAAGCGCACGCTCCTGACTCTCACGATGCATGTCCTCGATCAACTCATCAAGACCCATATCAATCTCCTTATGCAACGCCAACAACTCAAAGATCACATGCTCCCAAGACTTATCGTTACTATCCAACGATTTAATCTCAGTGACACGCTGCTCAATACGGTTCTGAATACCCCGTGCAGTTGACATATCAATATAAATACGACGCATAACGCCGCCTCCTTTCAATCGAGATGCGACACGACAAACGAATCGCATGTTTAAGGATACCGTGAAAAGCGATCCGGTACCCCACGGCAGTCAGCACATCCTTCTGCTAACCACCCTAGATACCACATGCAAGCGGCATCTAAGGAAGCCTACCCTCCGAAGAGGATAGACAACCTTAGACAACGCTTACACGTACAGATTCGCTCCACGCTTAGCCTTCAACGCAGCCAAGCTAGAACCAGATTGAATGTTGTCCATATGAGCATCAAGAATGTTTTGCAACATCTCATCTTGATTACGCATCCAGTCAACACTTACACCAGTCGCACGCCTATAAGCCATAAGCTCCCAATTGACATACGGCCTAGCGAAATGCTTACTGCTAGCACGCTCAAACAACTGCAAGACCTGTTGCCCATCAGTATCAACAACGATCTTCCAAGACTCAACGTTACCGTGATCTCGAACCCATACAGCCATATCAACGTTACCGTCACCTATTGGGTACAACACAACACGATACTCAATAGTCTCAACAGTCTTAGGATCTACAGCAAAGACATCACACATCTCTGCATAATCAGAAGACACAACCTTATCGTTAGCAGCATAGTAACGCTTAATACATGAATTATCAGTATAAGAATCACTGAACTCTTCTTGCAGCAAACCAGCTACATCAAGACTACGCCACCCATCAGCAACCATACCTTGCAGATTATGACGTACATAGTTAGTTATCGAATTACCAAGTAACTCTGATTTATTAATTGACATTAGTATTCTCCATTTCATTTATTATTTGACGACACTCAGCTATACCTTTACGGCCAAGTGTTATTGTTCGTGGATTTAGTTTCCACATCTGTTGTTTGTAGACCTCACGGACTACACGATCTCTGCGGGGCATCACATATCCTCCAACCAAGGAAGCAGACCCCATTCCATACAAGCATTTACAAATTCATCATCTAACAATTCATCTACACGACAAAAATCTAAATCACCATAAACAGAAGCCAATATTCTTTTTAATCCATCTTCATTTACAAACGCACCAATTTCATATTTAACTTCATCTTCTAAAATATAATAAAACTTTTCTTTCCAACTATTAACATCATCAACAACCATCACCCCACCTCCAAGTCACGGTAAACGATGTCAGTCTTGATCGAACCTTTGATGACGTTGTTCCCATAGTTCGGCGTACTACCATAACTTTCTCTTAACTTGGCTTGTAGATCCGCAGTTTTCTTGCGGCCTGAGTCGTCCAACTTGGTGACTCGGGACTTCCAAGACTGAGTGAGTTCGGAAGCTCCCTTCAGTTCAATCCATTCGGCCCATGTGGACCGAAGCATTCTGGTTCGCACAATTTCTCCTTTGCTTTGTTATTTGACAGAGCAGGTTCTATAAACCGGCTCAGCGGTTTGCAAAATAAGGGAAGAAAGTTTCCAAAAATTCACGCATTTAGGACAACCCGAATACTTGGAGGGTTGGCCCGAAATTTTGGAAAGTTTCAGGGTTCCCTAGGTTTGCAAATTGCTGAGCAGGTTTATATGGTTCTGCGGCGGCAAATCACAAAGCAAAGGACAATTGTGATCAGAAGGCTAAGGGACACGTGGGTTGAATGGACTGACGGGAGCAGCCGAACAGAGCGAAGGCTTGGACGTAACGAGGCACGTTGGGCGGCGAAGGACAAAAGAAAACGGCGGAGATACAAGCCCCCACTTGACACTTCCACAGCACGCCGCCGAACAATGGGAACAACGTTAACAAAGGAAGACGACTGACACCGAGCACCGAGACATGGAGGAACAGTAATGCCGACACTCAGTACCACAAACACGGGAACAACCACAGCAAACAAGAGGTACACCACCCTACGAATTTAGTCACACCGGGGGATAGTGGGTGAACCCCTGATGTTTGGTCAGGAACGGGGGATGTGCCGAACCCCACCCCCTATATGTACGTGATTATCAGTGTTTTGGTGTGTTTGGTTCACTGTTTTGGGTGTGTGGTTTGTTTGTTTGGTGTTTGGTTGGTTATGTCCTTGGATTCCTCCGAGTGTTGAGGCCTCTCTCGCCTTGACCTAGCCTCGCTGTGCTGGTCTGCTCCGTGCCCCCCTGTTGGTGTGGGCCGTCGTGTCTGGACACGGAGTCAGATGCCCCTCTGACGGGCGATCGAACCGTTGTTAGCGGCGAGTCGGTTGGTACTGTATCATGTCGTTGTGTGTTGTACTCTGTTGAATCCGAAAAAATCGGTTTCTTGTTGTAGAAAAAAACGTTAATGACTATTGAAGATATAGCTGAACGTTCCGATGTTTGGCGAGATTCTATTGAACATATCCTTAAAAACGTTAAAGCCATTATTGGTGCTGTTATTGCTGCCGGTATTGGTGTTTGGGCGTTTTGGCCTAGTGGAGATCCTGAACCTACGGCTCCTGTTACGGAAGAAGCGTGTGTTGCTCTTCTGGAATCTTTGAATGATCCGAGTGTTCGTAGTTGGACTGAAGAACAGTGGTCTGTTTTTGAGCAATCGCAAATAGCTTTGGAGTGCGATTAAAGGTATCGCTCGCAGTATTAGTAAGTTTATAATACTATCGGGGGCACCTTAAAAAAGATATGGATTGCTAATGCCTAAACGTCGTAATTCTGTTACTAAAGCCGGTCCTCGACCTGCGAAACCCCGTCGTAGACGAGCTTCACCAGATCGGTTACGAGAACGTAGCGATTATGGGTATACCGACGCTGCCGGGTATAACTACGAAACATATTCGAAGCCTGATCTTAAGTCATTAAATGCTAAAGCACGGAACCCTGAGCATGTGGTATCTCCAAGAGCCAGAGGCGGTTCGGGTCATTCGACACGGCCTGATTTAGTTCCCAAGAGGCAAATGACAAGTGATGATTTAAGAAATCCTAAAATACAGGCTAAACGACGTAAGTTATCAACAGAATCTGCTTTGCGTCGTGCTGACGCCTCAATGTTTAACTACGACGACTAATGGGAAAAAAAATTCCGCCTTTAGCTAAAGGCAAGATGGTTCCAACCGAACCTTGGATCGGTGGATTCGGTTTCAGCGATTTGTTTAGTGGGCCGCAAGCACCGCATAAACGGCCCGGTGTGAGAATAAGGCCTGCCCCTATACCTAAGCGTAAACCTAACACTTCCAGAATAGACAGGCGTGTTCGGCAATTTCAATATCGTACACGGAATCTGCCTCCGACAGATCGTTCAAAGAGCCACCATGCTGATGTTTCAATGAGAAATTACGACGACTAATGGCTGAAGATATCGAAAACGACTTCAAACAAATCAAAGTAAGTCGTCTAACCCTCGGACTCATCATGTCCGTAGCAGTCACATCAGGCGTCATAGTCTGGAACGCCGCCCAAGTAGCAGGCCGAATAGGCGAACTCGAAGATACAGTCAACCGAGTAGAACAAGACATGGGCGACCTCACACTCGAAACCGACCCCACAATCCTCATCAGACTCGACTCATTAGAGAAAAAAATCGACGAGCTTGCCGATATGGAAGGCTTAGACGAAATAGATGAGCGTTTAGCTTATATCGAAACGTGGATAGAAGAACTAGACCGAGACTCCGGCGAGGAGTTTAGGTGGGAAATAGACGACCTGCATCATCGTAGCTTTTCATTAGAAGAAGCAATTCGTAGTAGACCGTGGGGAGATGACTTTCTCCGAGATTATTTAGGATGGTAAATGCCTGCAAAACCAGATCCTCGATTAAAACGTGCTGGGGTTAGTGGATACAACAAACCTAAACGAACCCCTAAACATCCAACTAAATCTCATGTTGTTGTAGCTAAACAAGGCGACCAGATTAAAACAATTCGTTTCGGGGAACAAGGAGCTAAAACTGCTGGCAAACCTAAAAAGGGCGAGTCAGCAGCAATGAAAAAAAAGCGTGCCAGTTTTAAGGCCCGTCATGGAAAGAACATAGCTAAGGGGAAAATGTCTGCTGCGTATTGGGCAGATAAAACAAAGTGGTAAGCCGTGGTTATTTACGGTTGCGACTGTGAAGGGGAAGAATGCGTTTGCCATTTTTACCACTACGATTGCGCTTGCGAGCATTGCCCTGATTGTGCCTCAGATTGCTTTTGTTTTGATTACGCCGAATTAATAGAAGAACCTATGGAACCACGTACCCTTATGGAAATTTTTGAAGATAACCCTGAATTAATGGGGGAGCGTACAGACATAGACCCTTTCGATGATGATGAAATAATTGAATGTGATTTAGAAAATCCAGATATTTGCGAATCCTGTCAATAAGGGGAACTAATGCCTTCAGGTAAAGCCACGAGTGTAGAAACGTGGACTAATTACATAATGATGCGCCGTCAAGGCATGTCTGTTTATGCAGCCGCTAAAAAAGTAGGGCTGTCATATCATGCTTGCCATGACGCAGAAAACAGTAAAAAACCACGTAATTACATAACTGCCGAAGCAACACTCGGTGATGTCGTGCCAGCAGAAGTACCCCAATACGACAGTTTGTCTGAAGAAGCCCAAGCCGCATTCGACAATATCGAAATTTTTGCTTTGCGGTATTTCGGGATTGTTTTGCAACCTTGGCAGATAGAAGCAACTGAACGAATAATGGGGCTTTTAGATACAGAATACGAAGAATACGCTGTAATAAATGCCCCTCCCGGCACCGGAAAGTCCACATTTTTCGCTAAAGTACTACCTGCATGGGCGACCGTGCGTAATCGAGCCATCCGTGGGATGATCGGTTCATCAACGCAGCGATTGGCTGAGTGGTATGCCCGTAGGTTGCGCGCCGAATTTGATCGAGCGCATCCAGTCAAAGCCGAATTGAACGATGTTCGACTTGGTTTAGCGGTAGACGCGAAAGCCACGCTGCAAGATGACTTCGGCATGTTTAGACCAGATTCTACAGAAATATGGCGTGCCGATGCTTTTACTGTGCTCCAAAAGGATGACGTTCCTCTTTCGCAAAAAGAACCTACGTGGTCTGCATTCGGAATGGACTCCGGTTTCCTTGGCGGTCGTTTCGATTTAGTTATATGGGACGACGTATACGACCCACGCAAAATGCGTTCCGCAGAAGCACGAGAAGATATGCGACGCTGGTGGGACGAAGTAGCAGAAACCCGTTTAGAACCCGGTGGTTTGCTGGTTTTACAGGGGCAACGCATGTCCGCAGACGACATTTACCGATATGCGTTAGATAAAGTAGCGCCCCCCGATGACTATGAACTAGAAGAATTTGATCCAGACGATGCCCCAGACGAATGGCGTAAATACCATCATCTTAAATATCAAGCACATTATGAAGAATTATGTAACGGCGATCTTGAAAACCACAAGCCCGGTGGGGAACCTTGGCCCGGAGGATGCTTACTATACCCACGACGTTTACCTTGGCGACGACTTCGACACATTAAGGCACAAACTCCTGACAGATTTGAAGTCCTGTACCAGCAATCGGATGTAAACCCATCAAATGTTTTAGTTGATCCATTATGGGTAACGGGTGGACAAGGAAAAGATGGCGTGCATCACCCCGGATGTTGGGATAACGACCGAGGGTTATGGGAATTACCACAAAATGTTGGCGGCGAAATGTTTGTAGTTGCTACCGCTGACCCCTCTCCAGCAAACTTTTGGGCAATACAATGCTGGGCGTATAACCCTGACACAGAGTTTAGATACCTGCTAGAGTCGTACCGACGTAAAATGGATGCACCAGATTTTCTGGATTGGAGCCATGAACGTCAATGTTTTACAGGTGTAGCTGAAGATTGGTGGCAAATTAGCAACGATCTAGGTCATCCAATTACACATTGGATTATCGAAGCTAACGCCGCACAAAAGTTCATTCTTCAATACGACCATTTCCGCCGCTGGGCGGCACTTCGCAATGTCCAACTTATCCCGCATTACACGCATTCTAAAAATAAAGGCGACCCGAAATACGGAGTGCAAATGCTTGCTCCGTTATGGCGTGTTGGCCGAGTGCGTTTGCCCGGTAAAAGGGACACGGAAGCAAGACCGCATTCGCTTTTACTAGTAAATGAAGTTACCCGTTGGAATCCCGAAGGTACGGGTTCACGCACAGATGACTGTGTTATGGCAGAATGGTTTTTGGAACATAATTTAGAAAAAATCTATGTACCGACTATAGTTAATAATCGACAGTGGCGACCCTCATGGATGGGTGACTCCGCAACAACACCGTGAGGTAAATGTGAAAAGCATCGAAGAGATTATTAGCATTTATACTACTCGTTCTCGAATTAACGATGCAGCAAAAGCCCGAATGCGTAATCTCCGTGATTATTATAACGGCGATGTAGTTGTTCCGCTACCAGAATTAGATTCAGATGAACATTCTGCTGTAGCTAATTTGTTAGCACAAGGTTTAGACCAAACAGCGATGCGAATTGCATCTACGCAACCAGACATCTTTTGTCCAGCGGTTGATTCTGAAACTAAACGAGCACGAGATAATGCAAGTAAACGACGTAAAGCATTGTTTGGCTGGTGGGAAAACAGCCGAATGGATTTGCAGTTAGGTAAACGTGCAAGACATTTAATTGGTTACGCAACAAGTGTCGTACAACTACGTTTTAACCCAGTCACAAAATGCCCCGAATGGCATTTGCGTGATCCTTTAACTGCTTACCCTGCAAAAATGTTAGGTGTAGATGATTTACGCCCACGAGATGTTATCTTTGCATACGAACGTTCGTTAGGTTGGTTGCAACAACATTACCCAGAAGCTGCACGACAATTCGGAAACGAAAACGTCAGCGAAGATCAACCAATAGAGTTAATCGAATACGTTGACGCTGAAGAACAAGTTCTAATTGGTACACGTTCTCCAATACAAACAGTTAGTTTTGGAGTGACAACTGAATCAAGCCCATTTATGGCGCTAGAACTAGAACGTGCCCCTAATCTTTTAGGTGAAACACCTGTTGTCTTTTCACAACGCATAAGTCTAGATGATGCTCAGGGCCAATTCGACGGCATATTAGGCATGTATCAAATGCAAGCCCGGTTAATGGCGCTTGAAGTTATAGCGGTACAAAAAGGAATTTTCCCAGACACATGGTTAGTTGGTCGAGCAGGAGAAACACCACAAATTGTTAACCCTGCCGATGGTTTAACTGGCGAAGTGGGGATCATACGAGGCGGCGAACTTAGAGATTTATCGTTGCAACCCGGCTATATGACTAACCCTGCTATTGACAGGCTTGAACGAGCACAAAGATTAACCGCTGGTATTCCACAAGAATTTGGTGGTGAATCAACTTCAAATATTAGAACAGGTCGTCGTGGCGACGCAGTACTTTCAGCAGTTGTAGATTTTGCTGTACAAGAAGCACAACGAATCTTGTCACGTTCATTGCAAGAAGAAAACAAAATTGCAATTACGATGTCAAAGAAATATGCAGGCGGACGCAAACATAGTTTTTATGTGTCAGCTAAAAACGCTAAAGGACACGTTGATTACGTTCCCAACAAAGATTTTGATTCTACTGAAAATATTGTTTCGTACTCACATCCCGGCGCAGATATAAACAATCTTGTCATAGGGGGAGGACAACGAGTCGGTATGGGAACTATGTCAAAACAATCCTTTATGGCATTAGATCCTTTAGTAGACGATCCAGAATTTGAACACGATACTGTTATAGCGGAACAACTAGAACAAGCTCTTTTAGCTTCAGTTCAACAACAAGCAGCCGCAGGTGCTATACCACCAGCAGATTTAGCACGAATTATGGAACTTGTTAAAAACAATGACATGGAACTTGCTGGTGCAATTGACAAAGTTCAAAAAGAAGCACAAGAACGGCAAGCAACATTAGTTGAAGAAATGGCACCGGAAGCACAACCGGGACTAGCAATGCCCGGAGTAGGAGCAGAATCTCCTGTGGCCCCACCGCCTATGGAACGTGAACCTTCTATTGACGAATTAATGGCGGCGCTGTAATGCCACGTAAAGGTAAAGGCTCTAAAACACAATCTGTGCAAACTGCTTCTGGTCAAGAATACGGTGAAGCAACTATGCAAGAACAGTCTCAACAACTTGTGCCTTTGCCACAAAATGTTGATACGTCTGTTTCGTATGGGCCACCACCAAGACCAAAACAATTACCCGGTCAAATGGGTGATCCGTTTCGTAACACAGATAGACCTAACGAATCCATACAAGCTACTCCCCCAGCAGATCAACCTCCTCCGTTGCCGCCAGAACGAGCACGTTTATTAGGACCTGCATTACATGTTTTGTATGCGATAAGTAATAACGCTTACGCAGACCCAGACATGCAAGCAACGGTACGGCGCATGGAAAACTTTATTCCTACTAAATACGATCAACCACTATGAGCATTGGCAGCCGGTTATACGAAATTGCTAGAACACCGTTTGTTTTTACGGCACAAGCAACAGATTTTGTTATCGACGCTGTAACTCATTTACCAGATTCATATGAAATGCAAGGGGGCGGAACACAAGGAGTTATATGGGGGCCGTTCCGTTCAGTCTTTGAATCCTTTAGAGATAACATTGCAGGTCAAGCTAGTTTAACTAACGACTATAAACCCGGCGACAGTCTCGTCGGAATGGTACTGGGGCCTAAAGGTATTATTGGGGCAACTGTAGAAGCTATACCCGAATATGTTGGTCCGGTTCCTGTTCGTAAAGCAGCAAGTGAAGTTTTATGGACACCATTTTTAGAAAGTATGCAACGCAGTTACAAACTGTTTATTGATAGACCAGTTGGTGCGTTAGCAACAATCGGAAACATTTACGGGTTAGAAATTATTGGTAGCACAGACTCAAACGATCCGGGGTGGGTGTCTCCTTTTAAAAGCGAGTTTTGGGATTTAGAAACCCAAGGAGTATCACCACAACAAATCGGGCAACGGTTGGCAAATGCAGTACCCGGCAATTTATTACAAGACGATTATGAGTCAGTTCTTTTTAACATAGACACATACAAAGATGTGTGGAACGTAACTAACTCACGCAGCGCTGGACAAGCGGTTGCGTTGTCGTTACAAAATGTAGACATATTTAATCCTGATGCTGTTAAAGAATTTGAAAATACTTTGTATTACCAAACAGTTTCAGGGCTTACAGATCTTTCTTTAAACATAATAGGTGACCCTGCGTATCTTGTGGCTAAAGGGATACGCATGAATATAGGTTTGCGAAAAGCAAAAGAAACCTATATGGATACCGGCAAATACATTTTGCCACCAAAAACAAATCTTGCTCCTTTCGAGTTTCCAGAACCACGGCCTACACGTTCAGGTACCCCACGGGAACGTGACCCTCATTTATTTGACAAGTTTTCATATCAACCTAAATGGTTAAAAGATTCTTCAGTTACACCAACTGTTGATGAGCTAGTCACTAGTCAAGGGTTTACAAACTTCCGTTCTGTTGTGCGTGACATTTGGTATGAAACGCTTGAACGAACAGGTGTGCGTGCTGCTGATCTTGATGTTGATTACACAACAACTGGAGAAAAAGGCACAGAAATACGTGATGCTGCACTTGAAGATGTAATCGAATCCCGTGTCGAATCGCAGGTTGTTCAAGATCTGATTAACGAAAAACAAACTTTGTTAGATGAGCAAAATACATCTCAACCTGATCTTGTTGGGATGATAAACGATGTTGCTGGGGATTCACAAGCTCCATTTTTTGACCGGTATGAAGGGGCGAGCCTTTACCAACTGTGGTCAGAAGATTCTCCAATGTTTATTCCTTCTACAAAAACAGAATCTTTTGTAAACGATGTGGTTTATGTAGCAGCAGGAGGCAAAGAATTTAAAGGTACGCCTGACCCAATATTTGAGGTTCCGGTATACCACGGGGCAAGAGGTCAAGCTGCCGATTCTTTGTCTAGCTATATAGACGATGACGGTTATCTTGTTTTATATGCTTCAGAAAACTTTAATGGCAGAGTTTCTTCTGTTTCTTTTACACCGTTTTTAGACACAGCAATGGATTACGGGACTCGTGTACCGGGATCAGGTGGTAAACGAGTAGATGGTGTTATTTTTGAAATTGATGCTAATGCTTTAGGCGGTCGTCAACGTATTGAATCAGCAGAAGAAGTAGCAATTACTTTTGATTTACCACACAATCGACAAAATAATGTACGGATTCCTCCTGACCAGTTTCGTGTAATTGATACTCGTAAAGGAAGTTACGCTGAGGAACTAAAAAGTATTTCTGACGAAGAGTTAGCAAAACGATGGGTTGCAAAAGAAATAGATGGAGAATTTACAGAAAATCTAGGTGTAGATGTTGGTTTTAATGCAGATTCAGCGGCATTAACTGATGAAATAGGTAGACGGTTTGCAGAATTTAAGCAACGCCAAAACAATATTCCTGCTCGACTAACAGAAATAGAAAACGCACAAATATGGGAAACAGGTGTACCACAAGTACGCCGCACTAACACCGAACAATTTATAGACAACGTTGCATTAAACATTTTGCGTGCAGGAAACGAAGGCCGGTTAGGTCCCGGTTGGAAACGCATGGCCGACGACCAAGCCTATATGTGGGCCAAAATGATGGCGATAACCGCAAACGGGGCAGAACTTACTTCGTCAGCTTGGCTTCCCTTTGACAATTTGTGGCGATGGAATTTAGGTTCTGACGCTGCACGAAACGCTTTAGAAAACCAAGCGAACTTTATTGTCACGTTGTTTAAAGACGCAAATCTTAGCGGTTTCAATAATTTTGTTGCCGAGTATCGTGCTTTAACAGACCAAATAAATTACATAGAAAAATCTGTTCTTGGTGATTACCAACGAGGAAGTAAGCAGCAAGCAGAAGTACAAATCCAAGTTCTTAAAGAACGTCGTAATCGTGTCGCTAATTTGTTTGATGAACAAATAAGTTTGATGCTTACTAAAACGGATGAGTTTTTAGCTAAGAACACTGACAATGTTGATGATGTTGTTCCGGCTAAAGGCACACCAGAGTTTGATGAGTTTGTTAAGCAACTGGATCAGCTTAAACAAATGCCGTGGAATGCAATTCTTTCCACTAAAGAAGATTTGTTAAAAACACTTGTTGAACGTGTTGACCCACCAAATGTTGGACCTGACAAAGCAGCGACAACAAGTCGTAATATTGATGGCTTTAATGACAGCGCAAGTATTATCGAAGCAGCTACATACGAAATTTTAGATACAGCGCATATCCCTACAGCGCCTACACAGATGCTTCCTTACTTGGGAGCAAGTAGTAGAGCAGGATTTAGCGCACGCACATTTTTAGAAAAGTCAGATAAGTACAATGAACTTCGTACTAAACGAGCAGTTCGTGTAGTTGTAGACAAAGTTGCTCAAAGCACAATTAATTGGAATAATCTTCCTCATGCTTACACGCAGATAGAACGAGCGTTGCGTGACTATGGCCGAATAGAACCTCGTCAAATTGACCCTCGTAGAAGAAAACTCATTTGGCAAGGAATAGATGCGCCACGAGATGCAAACGTTACCATGTTTGATATTGCTGGTATTAACCCAGACAAACTTATAACAGACATTCTTAACGCTAACGATATGAATGCTAGGCGTTTGCTTTGGGATAACGCAGTAGAAACTATGAATCAAGCGTTAGTCAATGAATTTCTTAATGTTGCAGATCCAGCAAATACAGGCAAAGTTTTAATCGCTAACGAAAAAGTAACTCAAATTTTGCGTGGGCAACTTATTGATGTTGAAGACCTTATTTTAGAATCAGGCGTTAAAACAGATAGAGCTTACTCAAACGCTGATTTTACTGTTGTTAACTTTGCAGACGATGGAGCACAGTTCCATCTTGGTTTGCCAATATCGCCTTCACAACTGGCTGACACATCTGTCGTACCAAGATATGACATGTACGAACAGTTAACCCGTATCGCTGAAGGTGATTTTAGAGAAGTAACTAATCCGGCAACAGGTGTACGAGAGCGAGTACACATCGGTGCGGCACGAGCAAAAGTACGTGCTGTACGCCGTGGATTTTCTACCGTTTGGAAACGAAGTGTGCTTTTAACACCTCGATGGCAAATGGTTGTCAACCTTGACTCTTTGTTGCGAACAGTAGCTAGTGTTGGGGCTGGCGCTACATTCGCACGTTTAGGCGGACGCTTCGACGATTTGCGTGCCAGATGGTTACGCCGAGCAGGTATTGATGTAACAGGAATAGTTGCTAGAGAACTAGACGAATGGGCAACAGAATGGCGAGCCAATAACCAAGAAGATCTTGGCATTTGGGTAGACGACCCAGTACTGATGAAAGACCCAATTGCACAATGGGCAAGAGGCGAAAACGTTACTGAACCTTTAATGGTAGAACGATCGCCGTTTGTAAAAAACGCAGACCTTTACGACAACGTAACTGACGGCGGATTTGAAGAGTTTGTCACAAACATTATTGACCGTGAATACGCTGCTAGTCGCCGTATGCGACGCACATCATTAATGACAGGCGCAGGCCTGTTTTTTGCTGGTCCAGTAGGTGCCGCTGTATCTGCTGTTACATACAACAAATATGCACGAACAAGTTTAGCTGCGGCTGCACGTAGACAAGTAGCTGAAACATATGGGCAAGCCATAATGCTTGAAGCAGCCGACAGTTTAAACAGACTAGAAACATTAGAAACTGCGATTGTAAAAGGTTACACACCCGACCAATTTGATATACGTGATTTTGATTCGTTGACACCCGACGAAATTGGTTTGTTAGAAGACGGTGTGCCATTAGAACAAGTAATGGCAATAGCAAAAACAAACCGTCGTGAAGCAGCACGTTTACTTTCTGCACGAGCAGAGTTAGTAACTGATTATCAAAAAACTGTTGTTGACCAGTTCCGAACAACCCAACCTGAACTTGCTGGACGTTTTGACCAAGCAGCAGAAATATTGTCTGATGTCGGTTATGACCAAAGCCAACTAGGAAACGCAGTTATACAAAATGCGTGGGGTGACACACCACAACTACAAGAAGTATGGAAACGAGTTAACAGTTCTAACGCTTCAGCACGTCATTTGTGGAACGAAGAAAACGCTGTTTTGCGGAAATCAGAACGTTACCAAGGCGCACGACAATACGACTACACAACACCTAACGAACAATCAAACTTTATAAACGCTTACGACGATTACATGAATCGTCATGCGTCAAGTCAAGGTGTTCCGGGTGTAGATGCACACAGAGATTTTTGGAGACAGTTCTGGTTAAACAAATCAGATAAAGAAATTTATGAGTGGATGCAAACTGAAGGCAGGCAAGTCATTGACGACATGCCTGAAGAATTCCAAACACCTGAAGGAATGCAAAACCTTATTGACAACGTGCGGTATGAAGCAAACTCGCTAGTACCCAATAGACCAGAGTTTGCTGGTGTACGAAATCAATTAGCAAAAGGTGAACGAATCACATGGCTTGGCGATATACAGCCAGTGTTAGACGAAATCCGTAAAGTCCAAGACGAAGTACTTACTGAGATACTTACAACTGGTGCTGACATGCGAGTCGTCGATGGTTATGTTGCACCGTTTGGTAGTGCCGGTATTTGGGCTGCTTTCGATGCAGTTAAGCAACAAAACAATATTACAAACAGCGTAAAAGCAGCACAGTATTTAGAAACGTTATCGACAGTAGAACGTATACGGCTTGGCTCAAACGTCCAACCACAAACTGCTGCATTTGAAAACATACGAACATGGGAAGGCGGAATCGATTTCGGTAAAACCGTCAACAGTTCCGAATACGCAGATGCTTTGCAAACACGAGAATTACGCAAACGGGCCGTAGCTTTAATAGACCAATTCTTTACTACACGCTTTGAAAACTTGTCACTAGTTGAAGACACAATTTCTCGTGGAACAATGTTCGAGGCTGTGTACGAACGCACAATGGCTGACAACCTGCAACGTTACAGAATGGAAGACGGAACTTACAAAGTAACCGGCGAGCAAATAAACCAGATGTCGCAGAATGCTCGTCAACAAGCGTTGTTTGAAACAAAACAAGTTCTTTACGACCTTGCAGAACGTTCACGATTTGAAGAATTAATGACTGAACTAATGCCATTCCTTGGAGCGTGGACAGAAGTTGCAACACGATGGATGGGTCTAGCAGGCCAAAACCCAGTGTTTGTTGCTAGAGCTTTACGCCCTTGGCATGTCATAACAGCTAAAGACGAAAATGATCAAACACGTTTGTTGTTTAAAATGCCTAACGTATTTGACACTGATTCGCCCGGAGCACTTAAAAACGTTCCGTTTATGGAAAAACTATTCGGCCCAATTTCAGTATTAACAAACGAAACAGTTGACCTTAACCTTGGGTCTGCTTCAATGATTGGTGCTATGCCGGGAGCAGGCCCGATTTATCAAGTACTAGCAACAGAAGCTGTGATTGCTTTACCTGAGCTAACTGAGTTCCTTGACTGGTCTTTGCCTTACGGTTACGCCGAAGGCGATAACGCAGTAACACGATTTGTAAACGCACACACTAACACTTGGATTAAGAGTGTGGGCCAAATGGCAGGTCTAGAAACTAACTCACGAGCAGCTACAGCAGTGCGTGTGTCACAAGATTACTTAGCTCAAATGCATGAGCAAGGGCAACAAATACCAAACACGCCAGCAGAAATAGCAGAATTTGAAGCAGAAGTTGAACGGCGAGTAAAAATGATTTACGGAATGCGAATGTTTAAATCTATCGCAGTTCCAGTATCTTTCAGACAACAATCACCGTACCAAGCAATTATCCGGAATTTCTACCGTATACAAGATGAACACGATGCCGAAGTTGCTGATTACTGGTTGTTAGAAAACCACCCAGAACTCTGGTCATTTACTGGCAGAAAATACGCAACCGCAGGTGTAATAGCAGGCAATCTAGAAGGACATATAAATTACGAACGTCACAAAGAAATAGCCGACGAATTTCCAGAGTTAGGCGGATTCGTTACAGGTTCTGTAGGCGCTATAGATGTCCAGTTTGAACGAAACCGTGCAGTACGTGACGCAGAAATTAGAGAAGGGCGTAGACAATATTTAGAACCTGCTGGTATTTTAACTGAAGCAGCAGAAGCTATCGGATGGCGCGAATACCGTGTGTTCCGTAACTCTTTAGATGCCCAATTGCGTGTACGTGTTAACAGCGGTGGTTCTGCAAGTTTAAACGCTAAATCAAACCAAGATTTGCGACGGAGCAAAGATGAGTTTGTTCAACAGCTAGGTGTGACTAACCCGAATTGGTTAGCTGAGTTCAACACTATTGGGCGTGCAGATAAACAACGACGGATTTTAGACGGGTTCAGACAAATTGTTGCAGACCCAACGTTTGCTTATCGTCCAGAAATTCCTGAAATAGAAATGTTTTTAGCGTTGCATGACAGTATTGGTTATGAGTTACAACAACGTGCTACTGCGACTGGTAATGACCAGTATTTAAGATTGTCGTACAACAAGAACGAAGATTTAGACCAACGTTGGAATGTTGGGTTGCTGCAAATACTTCAGTACCCAGACTTTGGTCCTATCTACGATAGGTATTTTAGTAAAATTGATAGTGTCTCTACCAAAAATCTTCCGGTTAGAGAATTAGTAGGAGCGCCTTAATATGCCACCGTGGTTAAACAATTTTTTAAGTGGGCTTGATCCTAGAGAAATGCTAATTCTAAATCGTTTGTTTCTTAATAACGAAAACACACGGGAGCTTACCGAACGCATAGCGGATGAAACGCCTCGTGAGGGAGAAGAATTAGCAATTGATCCAGAAGTTGAAGATGAGTTAAAAACAATAGTTCTTGAACGAGAAGCAGAAAAAATTGAAGGTCCTATAACAGAAGCTGACAAAGCTGAAATTGCTGCAAAAGTAGATGTTTCTGTTGACGATGCTCGAATTGCAGCTTTAGGAACTGAACAGCAACAAGCAATAGGAACTGAAGCACGACAAATAGGTTTGCCTGATCCTTCAGGAAGCACAACGTGGCTTGTTAACGATGCGTATTTAAGCGCTTCTATGGACCCTGTTACTTTTTCATTTACAACAAATGTTTTGCCTTACGGTAAAGGAACCTCCGGTCAATTTATGCGTGGTTCCCAAGATTTTCCGGGGATGCTTGGTACAACAGACATACAATTTTATGCAGCACGGCCAAAGGTAGAAGGCGGTGGGCGAGGTACTACGACAACTCCTGCGCCTACACAATTGTCGTGGACTTACGATCAACGCAAATTAACAAATAACTATGAGTTTATTTCTGTTAGAGAAACTAATGTGCCGTTTACTGTTAGCGACGCAATGGGTATTTACGATAAACAAGACGAACAAGGCAAACGACTAATTGCACAAGGTCTTGCTTTAGGTGATAAAGCTAATGGCTCTTACACGTTTAAAGTTTTAAGAAACGAAATGTTTACTAACCCTGAAGCAATTTATGATCGGGATGTTGTAGAAGCAGCAATTATGGAAATGAGTACTGCTGCTAGTACTAGAGCAAGATTTTTAGATAAAGGGTTTGCTGACTTAGGGGACCGTTTTAATCCAACAACTGTGTTAGATAACCCTGATTCTTTGGGTTCGTTTCAAGATGATCTTTTCGATATGGCTGTTGACGCTAATCTTGTTACTCAAATTACAGCAGATTATGGGCGTGAATTAGCTGAACGAGCTTTGTCTAACATTACTGGGTTGCAAGATTTTTCTGGTTTTAGTGAGTTAGTTGAAACGTGGACATCGGATATTCAACAAGAAAATATGGGGCGGTCGTTATCAGCGGCAGAAATACAAGCAGGGTTTGAAACTCGTATTGAAAATGAACCTATGTTGGAAGGCGCTATACAAGCAAGCAATAAGTTAGTAGCGCAACAAGCATTAGGGCGAGCTATTAAACGTGCGAATGCGAGGACTGCATAATGGGACAACGTTTGTCTATATCTCCTGAAACGTTACGAGATGTTTTAGCTGCGGAAGGTTTAACTAACGAAGAACTTCGTAACCTTTTAGCTATTTCTAGAGGCGAGTCTGGTTATTTTTTTAATGCGGTAAACCAAGATGCAGATTCAGGTGATGATTCTTGGGGTCTTTTTCAAATTAACTTTAGAAGACCTGCTGGGGGAAAGAGCCGTGCAAACCAATTAGGGATACCTATTGGCACAGCTTTTGATGGTGAAAAAGATTTGCCGTCTACAAAAGCTCTTGCAGATTATTTCTTGTTAGAAAAACGTGACGGCGAATGGCTTGTGCAAGATGGTGTCACTGAAGAAGAGTTAATAAAACGAAACCTTGACGCATTAGCCATTATGTGGACCAATCTGTCGAGCCTGCGGAATAGTGATAGGCCTTTTAAACCTTGGTCTGTGCATCCAGATAGCAAAGCGTATCGAGATGCTAGTAAAAAAGGCGCTACGGCACACGAAAGAAAGTGGGAAGAAGATTCAACATTTGTTAATGAGCGTTTTGAGGGTTTGTTAGAAGAAGGTGAAGCGACACTTTCTGCAACTGGACCTAGTGAACGTGAAATTCAACTTGAAAATGAATTTGAGGCAAATAAAGGCAACCCGTTTAGACAACGACAAATCATCAATGAAATTTTGATAGAACGCAACCGGGAAGGTTACCCTAATCCACCGGTTGATTCTGTTTCTTCTGCGGAAGAAATCGCTATAGAACAAGGGTTGTTGGATGACGAGCCAACAAATGTTGGTGATCCACAACGTGTTATAAATCCTGAATACACGCAAGACTACGAGTTTTTGCGTGGCAACCCAGACGGCGAAGTTGAGTTTGCTGGACAAACGTTTAACATTATTGACCTTATAGAAGCTGAACGTGATCGAGAATTAGGGAATTTAGTTGACAATAGTTTCTATTTTGATCCTAGCGATCCACGTTACGACGCTTGGGTTCAAGGGCTATACGAACAAACACAACATTATGCTAAGAGCGCACAAGGTCGAGCCGACAGAGAAAATAACTGGTTTAAATCTGGAGAAGGCGACGAGCTTACTGGCCGCCGTTTAGATTTAATAGAAGATACTGTTACACGAGTCGAACAGTTGTTCGATGATGCAGGAATTGTTGCAACTGAAACAGAAATTTTAGAGTTTGCTCGTGATGCTTGGCTTGCCGGTTGGTCTGATGATGCTATTCGAGATGAATTGTCAGATCGAGAAGACATGGAGTTTGGCACAGATGTCGCTTTAGCTAGCGAAATAAATGCCAACCGACAAGATATACAAAGTAAATACCGACAGTATTTAGTTGATCCTGACCCTGATGTTATTTCTGAACAAAACCGGCGGCTTTGGCGTGGAGAAACAACTCTTGAAAATATAGAGGCTGGGTTAGCTTCACAGTCAGCAGATTTATACCCTGCGTTTGCAGATCGCATTGAAGCAGGCAGAACGCCTTTGGACATATTGAGTAGCTACAGCAGTATTTTTAGAGGAGTTATGGGTTATTCTCCTGAATGGGATGGTGCTCATATGTCAATGGGAGTTGACATGCTTAAAGATGGCAATATAACTGGCGCTAATTTTGCTACGTTTTTACGTTCTACCGATGAGTACGACATGACTCCAAACGCTATTAATAACGCATATAGATTAATTGGTACTATTGGGGAAACTATGGGAGTGATGCCATAATGGCTGTCGAAAATTATGACACTGGTGTAACCCGTAGATTAGGTACAGCAGAAGAACGTCAACAAGCACGTTTAAATGTTGATCCGACAGGCACACGATTTGATGCGGCTACAGGTCAATGGACTGAAACCTTTATGCCTGAGTATGTTGACCGGGTATATGGACAAGGCGGTGGTTATTACGCACCCGAAAACACCGCCGACACTTTTGGAGCAGACGATTACTGGACAGATATTAAAGGCGCATTTGGAGACACGGGATACGCTAACCCGTTTGGCGTTCCAGTAACAGGTCCTAACCAACCTCAAAAACCAAAAGCCCCTGACAAAAGCGATGCTTATAAAGAATATTTAGAATGGATGAAAGCGCAAGGAATACAAGGCGCTAAATCAGTAAT
>PABN01000059.1 GCA_002699555.1 Dehalococcoidia bacterium | reverse complement strand
GGTTTCTTACCGGTTACCTGGCATACCTTAGACATCTTTAGCTCCTGAAATTTTTAAATTTAACCACTCACCTGATTTGATTAGTGGACTATAAAACGATAGCAACAACATTGCGAGTCGCCACCAACAACCTTGTATTGATTATCTATTTTAATAGTAGCGACGGACAGACTTGAACTGTCGACCTCGCGATTATGAATCGCGCGCTCTTACCAACTGAGCTACGTCGCCCCGAGCCCCCTGACAGAATTGAACTGTCGACCTTCTCCTTACCATGGAGACGCTCTGCCGACTGAGCTAAGGGGGCCAGCAAAAGGCTTATTGACAGGATGCCATGGGAGTCTGGTTACCCCAACGTCCACTTCCCTGCTGTTAAGCCTTACTACAGTCAGAGTATGGAAAAAGGGATACAAATCCGCCTAGCTGAACAAAAAGATAGTGAAGCAATCAGAGAAATTTATAATCGCGAAGTTAGAAATTCAACAGCAACTTTTGATTTAGTTGAAAGAAGCACTAAAGAACAAGAAGACTGGCTTAATGAAAGGTCCGGTGCCTTTAGCGTATTAGTTGCTGAAATGAGTAACAAAATAGTTGGTTTTGCTTCTCTTTCTCCTTATAAAGCACGCGCTGCTTATAGGACAACTGTAGAAGATTCAATTTACGTAAATGAAGAATTTAGAAATCAAGGTATTGCAGGAAAGCTACTTTCTCACTTATTGGAAGTAGCAGAGTCAAGTGGATTTCACTCTGTAATCGCAAGGATTGGAGGGGCTAATGAAGCGAGTATCGCCCTGCATCAAAGATTTGATTTTGAAATTGTAGGCACAGAAAAAGAAATAGGTAGGAAATTCGGAAAATGGCAAGACGTTGTCGTGATGCAAACAATATTAAATGTCGGTGGTCCAGAACCGAGATAGTTCTGGACCACCAGTTTGTGGGCCGGGGAGGATTTGAACCTCCGAAGGCATATGCCGACGGGTTTACAGCCCGTTCCCTTTGGCCACTCGGGCACCGACCCTTAATCGGATGCTAATAGACTCATAAGCACAAGACACCTGTAAGTTACATTCATTACAAACAAGTAAGGTAAATACATGCCATCTTTCGACATTGTTTCACAATATGACCAACAAGAAGTGAGAAATGCGGTCGATCAAACAGAACGTGAGATAAGTAATCGTTTCGATTTTAAAGGAACGGATTCGAAAGTCGAACTAACAGAGGATTCAATACGAATCGAGTCCTCAACAGAGGATCGAATTAATGCTTTACTAATTGTGCTTGAAGAAAAATTAGTTAAAAGAAAAGTTTCCTTAAAAACACTCTTATGGCAAGACCTAGAATCTGCAGCTGGTGGAAGGAACCAAAAAGTAGCAAAATTGCAATCAGGTATAGGAAGTGAAGATTCTAAATCTATCAATAGTCATATTAAGGATCTGGGTATAAAAGGTGTCCAAACACAAAACCAAGGCGATCAAATAAGGGTGAGTGGTAAAAAACGCGACGCTCTTCAGGAGGTAATCACTTCTCTAAAAGCAAGTAAAATTGAATTACCTCTTCAATTCATAAACTTTAGAGATTAAGAAATAGGACCGCTACCAACTGTTCCTTGGTTCCAAGAACCATTTCGGAGTCTTTCCACCCTCTCAACTGTTGGGGGATGGGTTGAGAAAACACGACTCCCTCCCCGACCGCGTGCCTCTGCTTTTAACGGATTGATAATGTAAGCAGACGCTTGATTCGGATCAACCCCTGAGGGAATGCGACCAGATGCAATTTCTAATTTCTCTAATGCTCTAGCAAGAGGTTCACCATCTCCAATGAGTCGCGCTGCTGTAGCATCAGCTTTATATTCTCGGGTTCGACTTATAGCTGCCTGAATAAGCATTGCAGCAATAGGAGCCATTATTGCGAATGCAATTTCACCTAAAGGATTTCTGTCTCTGTCGCGGCTTCCACTGAACATAGCAGCCCAGAAAGCCATACGAGCTATAAATGTTATTGCCATCCCAATAGCAGCTGCAACTGAACCTATGAGAATGTCACGATTTTCAACATGGCTTAATTCATGAGCTAACACTCCTCTGATCTCATACCAATCCAGATTGTCTAAAAGACCTTGTGTTACAGCAACAGCTGCATGTTCAGGATTTCTACCTGTCGCAAAAGCATTAGGTTGTTTATTTGGTGAAATGTATAACTTTGGCATAGGAAGCCCAGCGGCCATTGATAACTCCGTCATTACTCGGTGATATTCAGGATAATCGGACGGCTCCGCAGGAATTGCTCGCGCCGAAGCTATTGCAAGCTTGTCACTGAACCAGTAGCTCCCACCAACGAACAATAAGCCAATTACAAGACCTAAAATAAGACCGCCAGAACCACCAATTGCGCCACCTATAACAATAAAAAGACCACCTAAAAGTGCTAAAAGGCCAAAAGTCTTTGCTGTATTTATCATCACTCACCTCGTTTTGCTAAAATTAACAATATCTAAAATCTGTTTTATTCGTAATACCCTGAATGGACATAAATAGAAGAAATTTTCTGCTCCCAAAACATTAAAAGGTTTCTCGGATCATCATCGAGAGCAAGTTTAGGTTCATATCCGCATTCAATTAGATCTTTCAATAAGTCCAACTTGACTTCTGGAGAACTGCGATCATCTTTTTCTTCTCTCATTAAAAGAGCGTCCCACCGGATTTCATTTTGGCTCAACCAATGAACAGTCTTTTCTAGAAGATCGGAAGGCCTTGCTGTCATTAAAAAAATAGGTTTCTTTCTATCAAGACTATTTACAAGTTCGCGACCTTCTCTAAATACCCGAGTATTTGAAGCAGCTTCGAAAAATTTTTCCCAATATTGAATCTCACCATTCAAATAGTGTTGATGTGCCGTTGCATCAGCTATCACGCCATCTATATCAACTATGAGAACAGAACCAGAAGGAGGTTCTAGATTTCTGTAAATAAACATTAAATATTATTAATCTTCATCTGGCGATTCTGCTGCTCTAGTTCTAATCTCCTCTACAACCCCTGAATCAGCCAAGGTAGTCGTATCACCTAGATCTCTACCTTCTGCTACATCTCGCAATAGTCTTCTCATAATTTTTCCACTTCTGGTTTTAGGTAGGTCAGGAACTAAAACAACTGTTTTTGGTCTAGCAATTGGCCCTAACTTGGTTGCAACATGAGCGCGTATCTCCTCTCCAAGCGAGTCTGAGGCTTCAAAAGTTCCTCTCAAAATTACATATCCAACAATTGCCTGACCCGTTGTCGAATCAGCAACTCCAACTACTGCTGCTTCAGCTACCGCAGGGTGATCTACTAAAGCTGACTCAACTTCTGCAGTGGAAATGCGGTGTCCCGAAACGTTCATTACATCATCAACTCTTCCTAAAAGCCACAAGTATCCGTCCTTGTCCAACTTGGCTCCATCTCCAGCAAAATACTTACCTTCAAAACGTGACCAATAAGTCTGTTTGTACCTTTCAGGGTCTCCCCAAATACCCCTTAACATTCCCGGCCAAGGGTGTGTAATAGTTAAATAACCACCCCCCTGTTGAATTTGAATTCCATCATCATCTACTACTTCTGCAAATACTCCGGGTATTGGTTGACAAGCAGACCCAGGTTTTGTCGTAGTCAAACCGGGAAGAGGTGTAATCATGTGCCCTCCAGTTTCCGTTTGCCACCAAGTATCAACTATTGGACATTTTTCACCTCCAATATTTTCGTGATACCACATCCATGCTTCTGGGTTGATTGGCTCTCCCACTGTCCCTAAAACTCGCAAAGATGACAAGTCATGTGAAGCAGGTTCTTGTGCACCCCACTTCATGAAAGTTCTTATAGCCGTTGGGGCAGTGTAAAGCTGAGTAACGCCATAACGTTCAATAATGTCCCATAAGCGGTCTTTAGGCCATTCCGATGGCTTATCTGAACGAAGATCCAAACGTGGGGTATCCGGTGTGCCTTCATAGATAACTGACGTGCAGCCATTAGCTAAAGGACCATAAACGATATAGCTGTGTCCTGTAACCCACCCGATGTCCGCTGCGCACCAATAAATATCCTTATCTCGATTCAAATCGAAGGTATAGCGATGCGTATACATGACTTGAGTTAAATAACCTGCCGTCGTGTGCATTATCCCTTTTGGTTTTGCAGTGGTACCCGAGGTGTAAAGCAAATAAAGGAGATCTTCGCTCTCTAATGACTCAGCTGGGCAATCAGAATCTGCTTTCTCAACTAGTTCATGCCACCAATAGTCACGATCTGTAACCATTTGTATGTCCGTATCACATCGGTTGACGACTACCACATGTTCTACGGTTGAGGCACCATTCTCTAACGCCATATCAACATTTGTTTTTAATGCTGACGGGACTCCTCGTCTATAGCCGGCATCTGCAGTGATGATAAGTCTTGCTTGAGCATCTTCACATCGATCGATAATCGCATCAGGTGAAAACCCTCCAAATATAACACTATGGACCAACCCAATTCTGGCACAGGCAAGCATTGCTACAGGGAGCTCAGGGATCATTGGCATGTATATAGCCACTCGATCTCCTTTTTCTAAGCCGAGTTCTTTTAGTACATTCGCAAATTTGGAAACTTCTGTAAGAAGATCTTGATAAGTAATTTTTCTAGTATCACCGGGTTCACCTTCCCAATAATAAGCAACCCTCTCTCCATAACCCGCTTCCACATGCCTGTCCAAACAGTTATAAGAAATATTCAGTCGACCTCCTATGAACCATTTAGCGAAAGGCAATTCCCACTCAAGTGTCGTATGGAAATCCTCGTCCCAGCTAATTAACTCTCGTGCTTGTCTGGCCCAAAATGCTTCGTAGTCAGAAATTGCTTCTTCATGGTGAGAGGAATCATTAAGTAATGCTTTCCCAACAAAATCTGCATCAGGCGGAAACGTTCGATCCTCAACATAGAACTCTTCGATTGTTGATTCACTCATTGTTGCTCCCTTGGTTGATTAGATGATTTTAGACAAAATCTGGGGTTTACTTACCTAGCGGGGTAAAAGGGATTTCTATTATCTAAATACTTGATGGAATATGCCACTCTAAAACAAAAAACGCCCCTAAACCCATGGGGTCAAGAAGTGCTTCTGCTTCAGTTGCTCTGCTACGAGCCTTAACAGCTTTTAAATCACCAACCGAAGAAAATTCTTTCCAAGTTTGGCGTCCTTCTTCCACCAAATCATCAATCCCCTGATTTTTAAGAAAATCCTCTTGAGTCGATACAAACGCCCCTTCTGGAAGTTGATCAATAGCCACTTCAACTGTGATATCTTGATTCCCAACATCATTTAAAGGTTTTTCTCCTCTTGAATGTTTTCTGAAAGTTCGAAGCCACGAATCTTGATCTCTTTGACTCATTTCTTGAGTTGTGGATCCATAGTCAATTACCAATAACGAACCTTTTGTAATATTTTCTAAAATGCTTCCTACCCATTCGTTAGCTTGACTTTGAATTGGTACCCGTGATCCTTTAAGAGGAGAAACTTTAACTTTTTCTTCACTCTCACCCATTAGAATCTCGACAAATTCATCATCCGCAAGACCTACGTGTACTTCTTTCCAACACTCACCATCTCCTTCTAAAAGATCGAACGGCAAATTATCTAAAAGTTCATTTGCAATGACCGCACCCACAAAAGGATGCTCTGGGATCTTTGGGCTAGAGATCAATTTGTCCGAAATTGGTTGGGCTTCTCGTAACTTCTGTGAGATTTCAACCATCGTATAAATTCCATTTTCAAGGCACTTAGGTTTTGCGTCAATTATTGCTCTAGCAAGAGTTCCACTGCCCGCTCCAACCTCAATCACTTGAAAGTTCTCAGGTTTATTTAAATTTTTCCAGATTTCGTCTAACCAATTCGCTAAAAGAAAACCAAAAAGGGGGCCCACTTCAGGACTTGTCAAAAAGTCCCCTCGTCGCCCAGCTTTACCTTCTTTGGTATAAAATCCGTCATTCGAATCATAGAGACAAGATTCAACGAATTCGGAAAAAGAAAGAGGTCCATTTTCGCTAATTCGATTTTTTAGGTGATCAGCTAACATGCCAATTGATTACGAATTAAACACCAGAAGCCAACAGGCTCACTTCTGTAAATCGTGCCACTAGTTGAGGAAATATGCCGAATAGCAAAGTAACTAATACACAAATCGCTAAAGCAGATATAAGTGATGGGGTTATCTCAACAGTATTTAAATCGCTTTCTGAAGGATCGTCAGCCCACATTTTACGAGCAATTGTTGCATAGTAAAAAAGGGCTATAACAGAATTAATAGCCGCGACAACAGCTAATAAATAGCCCCAAGTCTCGCCAGAAGTTGCCAAAACCCTAAACACCTCAAATTTGGCAAACCATCCTCCTAATGGTGGTATACCTGCGAGAGAAAATAGAAAAATTGTCATAGCTACCGTTAATCCAGGAGCAAAGTGAAAAGCTCCTGAAAATGAATCAATTTCCGCGCTGCCAGTGCGTCTCGCCAAAGTGATAATCACCGCAAATGCACCAAGGTTCATCGCAGCATAAATGGCTAAATACGTAATAATCGCTGAAAGAGCCTGATCTCCAGTAGCTAAACTATGACCTGCTACAGCTAAAGGAGCGATCATAAATCCTGTCTGTGCAACTCCAGAGTAAGCCATTAGTCGGACTATGTTTGTTTGTCTTAATGCAACCAAATTACCCACAGTCATTGAAAGCGCTGCAAGTATCCAAATGAGCGGTTCCCAAATATTTGAAAGCTCATAGAAACCAACAAAAATTAAAGCTAATAGAGCAACAAAACCTGCTGCTTTTGAGGCCACCGAAAGAAATGCTGTTACAGGCGTCGGAGCTCCCTCATAGACATCAGGTGCCCAAGTATGAAATGGAACAGCAGATACTTTAAATGCAAAACCAGCTACCACAAAAACAATTCCTAGTGTCATTACAGAACTAGAACCATTGCCAGCGTTAATCGAGTCAGCAATCTCGCTTAGTACTGTGGTGCCGCTTACCCCAAACAAAAGTGACATTCCGTAAAGCATTACCGCTGACGCAAAAACACCCATTAGGTAATACTTAAGCCCTGCTTCGTTTGATTTAGGATCACGTTTTCTCCAAGCAACCATTAAATAAGCAGGGATTGAAAGTAGCTCTAAAGCTACAAAAACAGAAATCAAATCTCTCGAAGAGGCCATCATGATCATTCCCATTAGAGAAGCCAAAAGTAGTCCGTAGTACTCACTCTCCCAATAATCACCATCAACTATGTAGTTGGTAGATAGAAGAATGACTACATATCCGGCTAGAAGAAAAATAGCTTTTAATACTAATGAGAAATTATCAACTACGTAAGCCCCATCAAAAAGAACCCTCTCGGTTCCATCAATACCGAGAGTTAGTAGGGGTATTGCCGTAGCAAGGATCCCCAAACCAGATAGCGCTGCCATATAAGGCCGAGCCTTTTCCAAAAACAAGATGTCTAAAAGTGTTATGAAAACTCCTACAGAGAGTAAGACTATTTCAGGAGCGACCGCGTGCCAGTCAATTGCAGGGCGTTCAAACGCTAAGAGCATTAGGTTAGTGGTCACTGTTAACCCTTCGATACCGCGTGATGATCAGACCCATGATCGCCTAAACCATAAACATCAGAACAATGAGCTGATTCTATTTCTTCATGAGTTGCTTTATCTGCATCAATAGTCAAACATGGCGTTAGTGATGCATCTACTGCTGCATCCGTAGCCCTGAAGACAAGATTTGGGTAGATGCCTATCGCTAGTATTAAAGCAAGTAAAGGAGCCCATGCAACCCATTCTGTTTTTGTAGCGTCATGAATATTAGGGTCATCAGCAAATTCTTCCTTTGGCGTACCAAATGCTGATCTTTGAAGTAGCCACAACAAATAGCCGGCAGCAAGAACCGTACCTAATGCTGCTACCACCATAAATGTTCTAAAGGTTTCCACCGGTAACCCATTTGCAGGGTTGTATGCAGAAAGTATCGCGGGAAATTCTCCCCAGAATCCTGCGAGTCCTGGCAATCCGAGTGATGCCATTGCACAAAATCCTAATACCCAACCCATTTTGGGAGCTTGTATAAGTAACCCACCTAATCTCTTAATTTCTAATGTGTGATAGCGCTCTTTCATTGATCCAGCTAAAAAGAAGAGCATTCCTGTTATAAGACCATGAGCAACCATGCCCATAATGGCTGCATTAATTCCAAAATCAGTAAGAGTTGAAATTCCAAGCATCACAAATCCCATATGAGCAACTGAAGAGAAGGCGATTAATCGTTTCATATCTGTTTGCGCCAAGCAGCAGAATGCTCCGTAAATAATCCCTATTACCGCCAATAGCCCTATCCATGGAGCCCATTCAACTGCTGCATCAGGAAGTAGAGGTATCGCTATTCTTACAAATCCATAAGTGCCAAGTTTCAGCAGTACAGCTGCAAGGATTACGGATCCTACAGTCGGTGCTTCAGTGTGAGCGTCGGGCAACCAAGTATGAAATGGGAACATCGGAACTTTAATCCCAAAACCAAGAAACATTCCACCAAATATCCAAAGCTGTGCTGTGCGAGAGACAGTATGGGCGACAACATTGTCAGCGATTTCACTGAAGACAAATGACTCCGCTCCCGTTAAAAAGAAGAGAGATAAGAAACTAACGAGCATTAACGCTGAGCCGAAAAGTGTGTATAGGAAGAATTTTAGAGAAGCATATTTTCTGTTTGGTCCCCCCCAAACGGCAATCATAAAAAACATTGGTAATAGAACGACTTCGAAGAAAACAAAGAAGAGAACCATGTCTTGAGCTACAAAGGTGCCGATCATTCCTGTTTCTAAGACAAGAATTAAGATTAAAAATGTTTTTGGATTTTTTGGATCAGGAAAATGGTTCCAACTGTAAACAATGCAAAGCGGAACTATAAGAACTGTAAGCAGTAACAAAGGTAAAGAAATTCCATCAAGTCCCACGACATAACGACTGTGAATTGCCTGTATCCAGCTCTTGTCTACTACATATTGGAGCTTGTCAGTAGCGTTAAGGTCAAACCATATAAGAAGCATTAACCCTACAAAAGCAACCCAAAGAGAAGTTATAAGAGCAATCATTTTGTGCTCATATTCTTTTTCTTTTGGAATTAGAAACATAACTAACGCACCTACTAGAGGTGAGAAAGTGGCCACGGTAAGGCCCCAACTGTCAAGCAAGTTTTCCATGTTTAATATCTCCTACACAATGACTATGAGTAAACCGGCCAAAATCGTCGCAGCGGCAAACAAAATTGCCGCATAGCTCTGAACTTTTCCGGATTGAATTTTGCGAAGTTCTTCACCGCTGTCCGATGAAATGCGACCAGAAGCGTTAACAAAACCGTCAACGACAGTCTGATCTATTTTGTGGTAATTAAGTTGGCCAACTTTTACTGCAGTTCGGCCAACGGTATCAACAGTGCGATCTAATATTTCTTGGTTCGACCTATAAGCCAATTCAGCTATCGGTTCTTTAACAGCACGAGTAATTATTCCGGTGTAAAGGTGGTCTAAGTAATACTTGTTAACAAGGAGTGTATGACCCATTCTCGCTACAGCTAAACGCGTAGTGAGCCCATCAGGCAATTCAGTTAGACTTTGACCACTTTCTTTCGAAGCTTTTTCCACTTTTACAAAATAGTAATTCCATGCAAAAGCAATACCAGTAGTTACAACAATTGTAGAAATTATTGCTAATGACCAGCTTGGGGTGGCATGAGAAATTTTAGGGAAATAACCAGCTACTGGCTCAACATAATGGCCAAATCTTTCCTGAAGTGATTCTGGTACAAGTTGAAAGCCTTTAGGAAAGTTTAGAAATCCAGCAAAAATTGCCAAAACTGCCAAAATCCAAAGAGGAATAGTAATCCTTGGACCAGATTCATGAGGATGACCATGACCCCTGAATTCACCAAAGAAAGTTAAATAAACGCATCGAGTCATATAAGCGGCTGTTAGAGCAGCAGTAATCATTCCCATTACCAACATGAATGTATAAGAGCCGTTGCCGTTTGTACCTCCCATAATTCCCCATCCACCTGTTCCAGCAAGTATTTCATCTTTGGACCAGAACCCTGCGAAAGGCGGAAGGCCTGCTAAAGCAATCGAACCGATTATGAAAGTTCGAAATGTTTGTGGCATTACCTTTCTTAATCCACCCATGTCTGACTTCATGTCAAAACTATGGACAGAGTGCGCAACAGATCCAGAACCCAAAAATAAACAAGCTTTAAAGAAAGCATGAGTGAAGAGATGGAACATTGCCGCAGTCCAAGCTCCTACACCTAGCGCCATGACCATATAACCAAGTTGTGAGATTGTTGAATAAGCAAGAACCTTTTTGATATCTCGTTGAACAAAAGCTAAACATGCTCCTACTAATGTTGTGAACCCGCCCACAAGCGCCATTAGGTTTATCGAACTTCCTGCTATAGAAAACCCTTCAAAGAAAACTCCATAGAGGCGAGCGATCATAAAGACTCCTGCTACAACCATGGTCGCGGCATGAATAAGGGCGGATACTGGCGTAGGTCCTGCCATTGCATCAGGCAACCAAGTGTGTAAGAAAAACTGTCCAGATTTCGACATAACCGCTGCCATAAGACAACAAGCAGCTATTAACAATGTGGTGTGCGAAAGTAAGCCTGATGAAGCTAAAGCATTAGTAGTAGCTATAGAAAACGAACCAAAAGAGTCCGGAATTATTTCTCCTGAAGCAAAAAAGAGAATCGTAACTCCAATCAATAAACCCATGTCTCCAACACGATTTGTTAAAAATGCTTTTAGTGCAGCATTCGAATTATCTTTTTCCTCCCACCAGTGTCCAATCAATGCAAAAGAACACAATCCCACTAGCTCCCAAGAAACTAATAACTGTAGTGTGTTCTCAGAAATCACAAGCAAGAGCATCGAAGCGCTGAACAGGGAAAGGAAAGCGAAAAAATGCGTAAACCTTCTATCGCCAGCTACATAATCTGTTGAATAAATGTGAACTAACAAAGAAACCAAAGTAACTACGAATAGCATCATCACTGCTGGTCCATCTACAAGAGTCCCAACAGAAAATTCAACGCCTCCTGTTACAAACCAAGTTGTTGTATTTACTACAGCTAAAGATGGCTCACCATGCTCACCATGCTCACCATGCTCACCATGCTCACCATGCTCACCATGCTCACCATGCTCACCATGCTCACCAT
>PABN01000058.1 GCA_002699555.1 Dehalococcoidia bacterium | reverse complement strand
GTTGTTCCTCTAGTAGAAGATTTTCAGCCAGATTGGATATTAGTTTCTGCAGGTTTTGATGCACATAGAGATGACCCTTTAACTGATATGGGATTAACTTCAGGAGATTTTGCTGATTTAACCCGAGTTTTGTTTAATTTGGCACCAAAAAGTAGGTGTATTTTCTTTTTAGAGGGGGGTTACAACCTTCAAGCCTTGACTGATTCTGTAAGTGCTTCATTTGCATCCATAATGGGTATTAATTTACGACCCGAATCAGCGACTGGCGATGGGCCAGGCATAGAAGTTGTGAATAGAGTTGCGAAATTACATGGAGTGGTTTTGTGACAGAGGATTTTGATCGTTTAAGAGATCTAGTCAGCCCTGTTGCGGAAAGATTTGTTCAAGGAGAACACACGCTTTTTTTTGTAGGGGGGATTGTTCGTGATGTTTTAATTAATAAAAATGTTCAAAGTCCTGATTTAGATCTCACAACTAACGCTACACCTGATCAAATTAGAGCATTAGTTGGGCCTGTAGCTGACGCAATCTGGTTGCAAGGTGAAAGGTTTGGAACAATTGGTTTAAGAATTGGTGAAACAAGAATGGAAATAACTACTCATAGATCTGAGTCGTATATAAGTTCTTCAAGAAAACCTTCAGTCGCTTTTTCATTAAATCTAGAAGATGATCTCAGCCGAAGAGATTTCACAGTTAATTCAATGGCTGTTGAGGTTGATAGTGGAACGTTCTTTGATCCTTTTAACGGTAGATCAGATTTAGAAAATAAAATTTTACGAACCCCGTTAACTCCTAGCAAGTCATTCAACGACGACCCTTTAAGAATGCTAAGAGCTGCAAGATTTTCTGCTGGATATGATTTGCAACCTGTTCAGGAAGTTATTGAAACTGCAAAAGATTTAGCTGAAAGAATCTTAATTGTTTCGGCAGAGAGGATAAGAGAAGAGTTTTTAAAACTTCTTTCTATAGAAAACCCCACAAAAGGTTTTGAGTTTTTAGACGAGGTTGATTTGTTACCAAAGATCCTTTCTTTCGAATCAAACTTTGATCACAACAATTTTGACAAAATCTTTTCATTGTTGCCATCTGATGATCCTGTGACAAGATTGTCCGTTTTTTTCAAAGGGCTGTCTAAAGATGAAGTCAAAGAATCTTTAAAACGTTTAAAGATGTCTCGAGAGGAAAAGCGTCGGATAGAAAGCGCTGTTGATTTTTTGAATCTAGTTTCCAAAGGTCCAAAAAATGAAAAATGGATAAATGAAGAAATCCGCCGGTTGCTTGATTTAAATCAATTGAGTGTTGAGACCTCAATTAATCTAATTCAGGCTTCAAATACAAATGTTAAAGAATTTTTAAGGTCATTAGAAACTTTAAGGTCAACGGAAGATTTAATTTCGTTTGAACCGTTATTGACTGCTAAAGAATTGATGAGCTTACTAAATATAGAGCCTGGTCCATTGGTAGGCGAAATTTTAAGTTGGCTTAAGGAAACACGTCTTCGCGATGGGGCTATTTCAGTTGATGAAGAAAGAAAGATGGTTTTGGAGCAATGGAAAAAGTAAATTTGTATATTTCCAGCGGGTTTTTTTATTAACCAAGTGACTAATGTGTGTTGATGTCGTCAGCAAAGACAAAAAAGCTTTTAGCTTCAAATCGTAGTAGTGCCCTTGAAAAAGAGGACTTAATTTCTGTGGAACGTCTTGCTGATGTTGAATACAGACTTACACGAAAAACAGTGATTGATCATTGGAAAAATGGGAAAATTGAGCGAGAAAATTTGTGTGATGCTCAATCTATGTTGAAACGAAATGCTATCCACTGTGGAGTCCCTGTTGAAGAATGCTGTCCTATCTGCGAACCAGGCGAAATTTATTATGTAACTTATGTTTTTGGTCCGAGGTTGCCCGCTCATGGTCGTTGTATTTCTACAAAGGGAGAACTTAAAAGACTTAATGATCGAAAAACACAACTTTCAGCTTATGTAATTGAGGTGTGTCCTGAATGTGGATGGAACCATCTGGTAAGAATTGCATCTTTGGGTGGAAATAAGTTTTAAAATTCTCAAACCTTTTAATTTATTGGTAATATTAAATATCTGCCGGCAGCCACGTGCGCTGGACTGAAAAGGAGAATTTTGGTGTCTAGATCTACTGTTCCTTCTATTCGTGAGCAAAAAGTTTCTCGTGGGTCAAAACCTTTAGTGATGGTTACTGCTTATGATGCTCCTGGTGCGCGAATGGTTGATGAAGCAGGCGTAGATATGATTCTTGTGGGTGATTCATTGGCCATGGTGGTTTTAGGCTATGAAGACACACTTCAAGTAACAGTTGATGATATTGCTCATCACACTGCTGCTGTAGCCCGAACTAAACCTTCCGCGCTAATTGTTGCTGATTTGCCTTGGCTTAGTTATCACATTTCTGTTGAAGAGACAGTTAATAACGCTGCCAAACTTATCAGAGCGGGTGCACATGCAGTAAAACTTGAAGGCGGACGAAGTCGAATTCCTATGATTGAAGCTTTACTATCGGCTGAAATTCCGGTTATGGGACATTTAGGGTTAACACCTCAATCAATAAATACAATGGGTGGATTTAAGGTTCAAGCTCGTGACACAAAAAGTGCTTTGGATTTGGTTTCTGCTGCAAAGGCTTTAGAACATGCTGGTTGCTTTTCCATTGTCCTTGAGGGCGTTCCTTCTCAAGTTGCTTCAATGGTTACTAGTTCTGTCGATATACCGACAATTGGGATAGGAGCTGGATCAGATTGTGATGGACAAGTCCTTGTTTTGCATGACCTGTTAGGTTTTGAAAAGAGAATTATTCCAAAATTCGTGCGTAACTATGCTCAATTTCATTTAGATGGCGTTTTTGCATTACGTGAATTCGTAAGTGATGTTAAAAGTGGTTCTTTCCCTTCAGAGGAAGAATCATATTGTTTGGGTTCTGAAACTTCTGAAGAACTCGGACTTTATGGTGCTATATAAATACTTTTGTCACACCTCTTAAGCAGTATTTATAGGTATGGAAAAATTGTTTATGAACTTAGTTGTTCCGATTAGCCTTATTTTGTCCTTAATAAGGTTAAAATGTATTTCCCCTGCCCCAATAGGGGCTCTAAACAAGCAAAGGGTTTGTTTGGAACCATAGGAGGTGATTGCCTGTCATGCGGGCTTATGAGTTAATGATTATTTTTGATGGCGATCTTGATGAAGAAGCCATTTCAACCTACTTATCTAATATTTCTTCGGCTGTTGAAAGCGAAAATGGCAAAGTTGTGTCCTCGAAAGATACAGAGCCATGGGGTAGACGGAAGTTTAGTTATCGAATCAATCACAAGTGGGAAGGGTTTTATGTTGTTCTTGAGATAGCTACTCAAGCAGCAAATATTGATTCAAGTGACCGCCTTCTTCGCTTGGCTGATAGAAGTGAAATAGTTCGACATAAAATTATTCGCCTTCCGGATGAAGAGGCTATTGAACGTGGTCTTTTAGAAGGCACAATCGCTTAACTGCAATGAATTGGAGTAAATATGGCATTTGATAATACGGTAACAATAGTTGGAAATGTAACACGTGACCCAGAGTTAAGGTATACGCCAGCTGGAGCAGCTGTTGCTAATTTTGGAGTTGCTTGGAATAGAAAAGGTCAAAACGATGAAGATGTTGTTTCATTTTTTGATATCACATGTTGGAGAAATCTAGCCGAAAATGTTTCTGAATCAATTACTAAAGGTTCGCGTGTAATTGTTTATGGTCGTCTAGACCAAAGATCGTGGGAAAACCAAGATGGAGAAAGACGTTCAAAAGTTGAAATTGTCGCTGATGATGTTGCTCCTAGTTTGAAATGGGCAACAGCTGATTTAACCCGTAACGAGTTTAAAGGTGGAGACACTGGTGGTGGAAATACCACCATGAGTGATTCAAGTTCTTCTCCAGACACTACTCAAACATATCCAACAGATGAGGAACCTTTCTGATGGCACGTAGAGAATTTAAAAACTCTCAATTCGACGACAAAAATGGTCGCATGAGAAGAAAAAAGGTTAGTCCTTTAACAATTGGGAAAATAGAGTATGTCGACTATAAAGATACCGACCTACTTAATAAGTTTTTGTCTGAGCGTTCAAAAATTAAGGCGCGCCATAATAGTGGTAATGATGCTCAACAACAGAGAGCTGTGGCAAGAGCGATAAAAAATGCACGAGAGATGGCTCTTATGCCTTATAAAGCCGCAGTTACAACTCAAAGACGGGAAAGAAGGAATGAAAGTGATCGACCTGATAGAGCATCAGGTCCACCTCCACAACCTACAGCTCCTCCTCCTAATAATGAAGATACAAATGATGAATCATCAGAAATTTCTTCAATAGAAATGAATCCAGAGATCATAGATTCCTTTGATGGAACACAAGATAATCAAAATGAAGTTCTTCATAATGTTGAAGAAGGAGAAGAATCATGAAGGTTCTCCTCCGTTCTGATGTAGATGGCTTGGGTAGAACTGGAGATATTGTAGAAGTTGCAAGAGGTCATGCAAGAAATTTCTTGTTACCTCGAGGGTTAGCTGTTGCAGCATCTTCGGGAGTGACTGCTCAAGCTGAGGCAATGCAAAAGAAACGTGCTTTAAAAGCTATTGAAGATAAAGCTGACGCTGAAGAAATAGTTTCTCGTTTAGAGGGAATTATTATTCAAATTTCTGCTAATGCTTCTGAGGCTGGAAAACTATTTGGTTCGGTAGGAGTTGCAGAAATTTCACAAGCACTACAGGATCAAGTTGGTTTAGAGATCGATCGCAAAGATATCTCTGGTGAGACTGCAAAGGAAATCGGAACCCATCAATTTACTTTGCATTTACATCCTGAAGTTGAAATGCAAGTAACTGTTGATGTTAAAAGCGAAATTTAGAGTTTTCCACATTAATTTTGTTTGTTCCACAAGTTAATCCACAGACTGATCCACTTAAAAAGTCGACTTTTCCCCTATGTTTTTAGGGTTTTCCTCTGGCGTTCCACAAGTAAGTAGTGGCATAGTGGACTCCCTGTGTGAAGTATTTGGAGGATAAGTTTTGAGTGCACTTGAAGATGACTGGCGCAATTTAGAAGAGCCTTCTTCGTTGCCTGTTTCCTCACAAAGAGAAAAGACTGGATCAAGAATACCGCCACACAATGTAGAAGCTGAAGCTTCGTTATTGGGAGCAATGCTTTTATCTAAAGATGCGATTGCTGATGCACTTGAGGTCACTTCAGCAGAACATTTTTATAAACCGTCTCACGCTCATGTTTTTGATGCTATTTGTGGTCTTTATGCGTCAGGCGAACCAGCTGATCCAGTAACTGTTGCAGATGCTTTAGACCGTGCTGGATTACTTGAAGGTATTGGTGGTCCTGGAATGTTGTTGGATCTTCAAGCTGTTACGCCAGCAATCACTTCGGCTTCTTCTTTTGCCAGGATCATTCAAGAACATGCAACACTTCGTGGATTAATTGGTGCTGCTAGTGAGATGGCAGAAATTGGTTACAGCAGGCCTGAAGATGTACCTAGGGCTGTAGATGAAGCTGAGAATCTTGTTTACCAATTAGCACAGGGAAGAATTAATGACTCCATGGGTCAGATGCGAGACTTGCTTGATCAAACTCTTGACGCAATGGAAGAAAGACAACAAGGTAAAGGACTAACAGGAGTCCCGACTGGTTTTAAACGACTTGATCAACTTACTTCCGGTTTGCAGAAAGGCAATCTAATAATAATAGGGGCTAGGCCATCTGTTGGTAAAACATCTTTGGGGCTTAATATTGCAACTCACATTGCAACTGTTTCAAATCATCCTGCATTGATTTTTTCCTTAGAGATGAGCCGTTTGGAGCTAACGCAACGTATTCTTTGCGCAGAGGCAAGAGTTGATTCTCAAAAAATTGTAAATGCTCAGATGAATGATGATGATTGGGTTCGTATCAATAAAGGTATTGGCCATTTAGATGAAGCGCCCATTTATATTGATGACAATCCTGGTGTTTCAATAATGGAAATAAGAGCTAAGGCTAGAAGGCTCAAAAGTCGTATAGGAAATTTGGGAGTAATAGTTGTTGACTATTTACAACTTATGACAGGAAGATCTGCAGCTGAGAGTCGACAAGTAGAAATATCTGAAATAAGCAGAGGGCTTAAACTTTTAGCTAGAGATTTAGAAACTCCAGTTATTGGAATTTCACAGTTATCAAGAAGTTTGGAAAGTCGACAGGATAAGAGGCCAATGCTTTCAGATCTTCGTGAGTCCGGCTCTATTGAACAAGACGCAGATTTAGTAATGTTCATTTATCGTGATGAAATGTATAACCCTGAGAGTAATGAAATGGGAATTGCTGAAATAAATCTTGCTAAAAATAGAAATGGTCCAGTTGAGAGAGTTCGCTTAGCCTATATGCCTAATTTTACCAAGTTTGCTGATCTTGCAAGGACTGATGAATCTGATTCCGCAATGCAAAAAACTAGTTCTATTAATGAACCCGGAAACTTTTAAATTTAACCGTGTTTTTAGGTGAGAAATTACTTGAATGGCTTCTTTTAGCATTTGGTTCTGCTATGTGCTTAGGAAATCTTGCTGCTTTAGTAAATCCGCCGAAAAATAATGATCAGCAGAATTTAAGAAGAGCACCTTTTTGGCGAAGTTTTATTTACATAATTGTTGGTTTAATCGTTGCAGTTTGGTCTTTGGCGGGATTAATTGGTTGAATTACTTTGTAGTTCAGTTTGATTATCAGTAATGCCATTTTGGAGGTGAAGTTAATGTTCGAGCGGGTTATTGCTCAAGTGGATCCATCGGGATTGACAGATGCTTGTGGTTTGGAACCTAGTTTTGTGTGTGAATGGATTTGGGACGTTTCAGGTAACGAGCGTTTAGCGGAAATAGCTGCTTGGGGTGTTGAAAAACCTTTAAAGATTTTATTTATCCTTGTTGGTGCTTATATAGCTAACCGGATACTTAAGAAGGCAATTAGTACAGTTGTAGAACGGGTTGTCCAAGAAAGATCACTTATAGATGAGGAAGAAAAGTCTGATGCTTTGGTTGCTCGAGTTGGAAGACGAGCTAAGGCACGATTGCAAAAAAATCGAGAAAGAGCAGAAAGGTCTCGACAACGAGCTAAAACACTAGGAGGTTTGCTTAGCACTCTTGCGACATTAACTACTTATAGTTTGGGAGTTTTGTTGGCTTTAGGTGAGATTGGATTTGATTTGGGTCCATTAATAGCTGGTGCAGGAATTGTAGGTTTTGCCGTTGGTTTTGGAGCTCAGTCTGCGGTATCAGATTTTATTGCAGGCATATTTATTCTTGTTGAAGATCAGTATGCCGAAGGTGATTTTGTTGATTTAGGTGAAGCGTCGGGCACAGTTGAAAGGGTTTCATTAAGGACAACTGTTCTTCGTGATGTCAATGGTGCAGTTTGGGTGGTACCTAACGGAGAAATTCGTAGAGTTTGTAACTCTTCACAAATTTGGGCGCGATCTGTTTTAGATGTTGATGTTGCTTATGATACGGACATTGATTTAGCAGCAAGTGTTATTAAAGAGGTCGCAGATGAATTATGGAAAGAAAATCTTGAATCAGCGACGATTATTGAGGAACCTGAAATTTGGGGCGTTCAAAACTTTGGCGCCGATTCAATTTCTATTCGTTTAGCTGTCAAAACTGAAGCAGGGGAACAGTGGTCAACTGCTAGAAAAATAAGGGCACGTTTGAAAAAAGCTTTTGATGAAAACGGTATAGAGATCCCCTTCCCTCAAAGAACAATCTGGGTAAGAGAAGTGGAAAATCAGGTAGGGATTGAAAAGCCAAAATCTGAAATAAGAAAAGACTTATTAGATGGCCGGTCTGGTAGTGATGGTGATGAATAATTAAGACAAAAAATTATTGAGTGTCACTTCTACTAATAGCTCTTTCATCTGTTCCCAGATAGCTGGCTATAACTGCTGGATCGTTTCTGACTTCAAAAGGTTGACCTTCTGAGATTACAGTTCCGGCTTCTAAGCAATAAACTCGATCTGAAAGTGCCATAATCATCGGCATATCGTGTTCTATTACTAACATTGATGCACCAAGTTCTTGTTGAATCTGTTTTAGGAGTGGACCAAAAGCTTCAGTTTCTCTTTGAGCAATTCCGGCGGTTGGTTCGTCAAGACAAAGCATTTTTGCATCTAAAGCTAAAAGTCCAGCTAATTCAACGATTCGTCGGGTGCCTGTTGACAGTTCAGCGATAAAAGAATCTGCATATCTACCTAGTCCCAGAAAGTCAATTAATTCATTAGCTTGTTTTGTTTTATTCATTTCGTTACGCGTGGCGTTTGGAAGAGATAATGCTGTTGGGAACAGACGTGCACGATTTCTTGCTTCAAGTGCTACTTGGACTGTTTCTCTAACAGTTAATTCAGGAAATAGTTGAGCAGCTTGAAAGGTTCTACCTAATCCTTTGCGAGCTCGTATTGCAGAAGTTAAATGTGTGACGTCATGGTCTAATAGAGTTACGGTTCCTGTTGAAGGTACATATCCCCCTATTGCATTCATAAGCGTTGACTTGCCAGCACCATTAGTTCCTATAAGGCCGACAACTTCTCCGGAATTCACTTTTATATTTACAGCGTTAACTGCAATTAAACCTCCATAAGAAACTGAAATATTTTCTGTTTCCAAAACAGTTCCAGGTGTTTGACTAAGGTCACTATTTTTCTTAAGTGAAGCAGGTGTTGTCATAGTTGTTTTGACTGGAGCGGGTACAAGTTTTTGTTCTGCCCAATTTAATAAAGAATCTCTCGCTGAATAAGCAATTTGTACTAGTCCACCTGGGAAATATAAAAGAAGTACGAGAAGACCAATACTTGATGTGAAAAGTGGAACCAGATCATTTTCTGGCCAGATTGCTGGTAATCCAATTACCCACATGGAACCGATAACTGGTCCCATAAGTGTTCCAAGGCCACCAATAACAACCATTGAGACGACTTTAAGTGAATTGCTGATCATAAAGAATCGTTCCGTGAAAGGTATGTTTTGAACTAAGCCACCTAAGAGCGAACCTCCTAATCCTGCTAGACAGCCTGCTAAAGAAAAAGCAATTAATTTTGTTCTATGTGGTACCACGGTGTACGCGGCAGCAGTATTTTCATTTTCTCTAACAGCTATTATTGATCGCCCTATGCCGCTTTTTCTTAGTTTGTTTATTAGAAAGAGAGTTATAACTAAAGCCCCAAGACAGAGGTAATAATAAGATCTTTGACTTGCTAATTCAATGGGTCCAAAACTCCCTCGGCGAAATGGGACGCTTTGGTTATAACCCCCACTAAGGACAGGGCGTCTATAAATGTATTGAGATGCTGCAAGTGCAAAAGCAAAAGTTGAAACTGCTAAAAGAAGCCCTTTTACTCTTAAAGCTCCTAACCCAATTATTGCAGCTGAAATACCAGCCACCAGACTCGCTAAAAGCATTGAAATTAAAAAAGGAAATTTGGGAAGTGAGACTGAAAAAAGATGCCATTTGTCGCCGAAACCAACACCAAAATCTAATCCTCTATTAAATCCAGCAGCAGAAAGAGCACCTATGCCCGCAAAGGCCATTTGGCTTAGAGATAATTGGCCGGCCCAGCCTGTAACCACAGTAAGTGAAACAGCGCAAATTGCAAATGCTAGAACACTTGCGTAAAGAAGATGTCGAGAAGGCAAAGTAACGATTAAAGGAATAACAAGAGCAAAAATTAATAGCACCGAAAGAGTTAATGTTGATAAATTCCTAACCCACCAAAATTGATTGAGCCTTTCCGGGATAGGTTTTCTTCTAGGGCTGAAAGAAAAAGAACTTTCTTCTGCATTAGAAGATCGACTTTGGAAAGCTACTGCAATTGCTACTACCACGAAAAGTATAAAATCTATTAGACCTACTTGATCTAGAAAAACAAATTGAATATGAGCTTGGGCAACACCTATTACAATTCCCGCAACTAAAGCTCTCGGAAATGAAGACATTCCAGCTATAACTGCAGCCGCCAAGGCTCTAGTCATAGTATTTGGACCGAGATTTGTTATCCCTGTTAGAGACCCTCTGCTTCCTGAAAGAAGAAGAAGAGAAACACTCGAAAGAGTTCCTGCTACTGTCCAAACAAAAAGTGAAACAACTTTAGGTTTTATACCTGACAATTTTGCTAAGTCAGCATTATTTGCAGACGCCTGAACGGTCTGTCCGAAAATGGTTTTATTTAAAAACCAAGACAGCGCGAGAGTTAGGAGGGGAACCACTATCAGAATTGTTAATTTAGGACCAGTGATTCGAAGACCGAAAACATCATTCCATTTACCAGAGAGTGGAACTGGAAATCTGACACCTCTTTTACTCTCAATATCTGGATATGCAGCCAAGATCGCTTGCATCAGCTGAGCTATTCCAATTGTTGCAACTAAAACTATTACTCTAGGAGCATTAAAGAGCCGACGAATTATAGCTAGCTCAATGATCGATCCAACTAAAGTGCCCACTAGTAGGGCTAGTGGTAAAGCAACCCAATATGGAAATCCATAGTTAATGACCATTAGGGCCATAAGACCTACAGCAGGTAATCCCATATTTCCTACTGCTAGGTTTATTACACGAGTAGAGCGGTAAATAAGCACTATTCCAAGGGCTAGTAAGCCAAAAACCATTCCATTTATTAATCCATCAAACCAAAGCTGGCGTGTGGTCCATACGGCGAGAGTTAGTGGTGATTCAGTCAGAATAATTTCTAGAGGTCTAGTCATATCAACCACCTTCATCACCTAGGAAAACAGCTCTAGCTAAGTCATCACGTTCGGATAATTCTTGAGCAGAACCTTCAAAACGAACCTGGCCTTTTTCTAAGAAAACCGCTCTATTAGCGATTGAAAGGGCAATATTTAATGATTGTTCTACAACAATCATCGTTTGTTCTTTTTCTTGAAGGCGTTCGATGATATCTAAAAGGTCCTGAACAACTGTTGGAGCTAGGCCTAGGGAAAGTTCATCAATAAGAAGAACTTCAGGTTCATGGAGTAGAACGCGTCCGAGTGAGAGCATTTGTTGTTGACCACCTGATAGTGAACCTGCTTTTTGTTTTTGCAGTTTGTGCAATTCTGGAAAAAGTTCGAATACGTTTTCGATTCTTTTTTTAACATCTTCTTTATTGTCCTTATGTATAAAAGCTCCCATGATTAGATTTTGATGAACCGTCATATCACTAAAGACCCCAGCACCTCCAGGAAGTTGTTGGATTCCTAGTTTCGCCCGTCTTTCTGGGGAGGCATAGGTTATTGTTTGCCCATTAAGTCGGACCACTCCTCTTTTGGGAACGCCTAAACCACTAATTACTCTAAGAAGGGTTGATTTTCCAGCCCCATTTGTTCCTAATAACGCTAATGTCTCACCTTTTTTCACTTCTAGTGAAATGTCGAAAAGAATTTGAACCGTACCATAAGAGAAGTCAACATTATTTACTTGCAGAGCAGGGGTTGTTTCATTTGTATTAGACCTACGGCGCTTTTCTTCTTGTTCTTCAAATAACTCTTGAACGTTCAATGAAAGATCATTCCTTAGAAATTTGGCGCCTCTGTACATGATCCAACCACCAATTACTGAAGAAGGAAGTGTAAGGACTATGACAGTTACGCGTGGACCCCAAGTGTCTGTAAAAAGAAGAGATATTAACCCTCCACCAGTAGCGCCTATAAAGAAAATGTAAAGAGTTACTAATGCTGAACCAGTACCACGCAATCGGTATGGAACAATTGCTTGCAAAATTGGACTTACCATCGCGAATGAAGCTGTAAGGAGAATCAGACTAGGTATTCCAGTTATCACAAATAATGCAACGTTTGGCATAAAAAATTGAACTGGCTTAAGAATTCCGGCTAAAGCAATACCTAAACCAATTAGGTGCAGAGTTCTAGTGGGGTTTTCTCTCCAAAGACGATCAAATTTGGGGCCTACCCAAATAAGGGCAATAACTGCGAAAACTCCTCCTGCTGTTCCACTGATTCCTCTTTCAAAGGCATCCAATCCAAATTCGTCTTCAAGAAAAAGATTTTCCAAAACAGGTGCTGTAAATAGTCCAAAGCCAAGTGCGCTAAAAGCTACAACAACTGTTTTCACTGTTTTTATTTGCAGTAACCGCGAAAATGCTGCTTCCATTGAAATAGGTAAAGGTTTATCTTCTATGAAAGATTCTCCTAGAACATCAGTTTTTTCCCATTTTCCTCTTTCTGGTTCTTTTAAGAAAAATGAATATAAAGCAACAATTACTACGGGTACACCGAGTAAGTAGTAACACCACCTCCAGCCATCAATTCCATCTGACCCATTAGCAGCAAGGGCTATTGCTCCTACTAGAACTGGACTGACTACTCTTAACCCATTATTTATGATGCCATTTAATGAACCGAGTCTTCCCCTTATGCCTATTGGGTAGGTGTCAGCAATTACAGAACTATGAACAGGGATTGTGCTTGCTTTTGCAATCCCAACTCCAAACCTTGCCCAGAAGAACATAAAGGCATTAACTGCAATTCCGGATAGAAAAACCATTCCAGCAAAAATTGAGCTAGCCCACCCGATTATTGGAACTCTTCTTAATCGATCAGCCATCCAACCCATTGGAAGTGAACCTAAGACAACAAAGGCTGCTGATGAACTGGCTATAAAGGTAATTGTTCCATCGCTAACATTAAATGTGTCGCGTATATCTGGAGCCAAGACATTTATAGCTGCAGTTTGAAGCTCTTCTAAACCTGATAAAAGAGCGAGAGTGAAAAATGTTGCTGCGCCTCCACCGAGCCGTAGACCTTTTTTGAAGCTGATGCCTTCTGATTTAACACCAGGTAAAAGATCATCTGGAAAAATTATTTCATCTTGTTTTTTACTTGCTTCTCTACGTTCTTCTTCATCAATTACTACTGAGGTTAATGAAGACAGTTTGTTTTGATCTTCATTACCATGGTTTGAAGATTTTGAAGAATCGTTTTTCATTTCAAGTCGTTTCTGTAAACCTTCATTTTTTCACGTGATGTCGTATTAAGCACAGTGGGAAATTTAATTTTTTAATTAGTTTTGTTATATATCATTTCGGCAACGATTAGATCCCAATTGGCAAGTCCTACTGATTTGAAAAGTGTTATGGATTCTAAAGAATTTCGGTTTACTTCTTTCTCAATTAATTCTGAAAAATCTCCTACAATATTTTCAAAAGACCAATTTCCTTCAAGTTCAGCATTTATGAGTTCACCAGCTTCTTTTTTTGCAGCTGTTCTATGATCCACAAAAATTTCAGCATTTTTTATCAAGTTTGAGTCTGCTTCTTTCTGCTCATTAGAAAAAGATCCAATTAAGTTTAAATGAGTTCCCGGTTTAACCGATTTAGTAGGAATCACAGGTTCTTTAGAACTAGTGCATGAGCAAATCAGGTCACATGCGGCGGCTTCTTCAGGAGAACCCACATGCATTTTTTGTTTAATAGTTTTTAAAGAGCTAATAAATTTTTCTGTAGATTCTTGCGTTCTTCCAGAAATGATAATCCGTTTAATATTTGGCCGAACTGTAAGCATCGCTTCAATATGACCACGTGCTTGCACTCCTGTCCCAAAAATACCCAAACTTTCAACATTTTCTTTTGAAAGTATTTCTGTTGCAACTGCAGATGCCGCAGGTGTTCTAAGTGTTGTTAACGCCGAACCGTCAAAAGTTGCTTTTGGGACACCTGTTTTTTTGTCGCAGTACAGATAGAACCCGTGCACAAGAGGAAGTCCAATAGTTGGGTTCTGAGTCATGACTGTTACTAATTTTATTCCTATACCAGTTGAAGAAACTGCTGGCATTAGAAGGAAGTCCTCTCCTTGATCTAAAGGAATGTGTTCTCTAGGAATAGGTTGGCTACTTGTTGCAACACTGGTTTTTAAAGCAGCAATAGTATTTTCCATTCCAATTGAAAAAATGTCACTTGCAGAATAGTGAGGAATTTCTCTCATCTGAGCTTAAATCCCAGACCTATTGGATCACGTGGATCAAGATAGAAAGAATTTTTGTTACAACAGTAAGCAGATCCTTCAACTGAGGTAATAACAGCATTTTCTTTTATTCCTAATATTGTTCCTTTGAACATTCCACCTACGATCCCATAGTTAAAAAGTGATTCATTAATTTTTAAGCGTTTTTCTTCATGAAGCAAAGCAAGTCGAGCGGAAGTACCAGAACCACACGGTGACCGATCCACTTGTCCATCAGCAAAAATGGTTACATTTCTTTGTTTTAGGGGCTTTTCTTCTAGGGTCTCATAAAAGATTGAACCGTATATTCCTGAAAGTCTTGTGTCAGTCGGGTGTTCAGCAAATTTCAGATTTTGAGTTGTTGATTTAATCTCTTTACTGACTTCAATTAGATCGTTTAGATGCTTCGCACTTGGGCTCAAGCCTAATTGATCAGTTGCAATTGACGCATAGAAGGCTCCCCCAAACGAAACATCAATAGTTATTGATCCAAATTCTGTATCTATTTTTACATCTTTGGCACTTACAAAAGAAGGTACATTTTCAAAAGTAACGCTTTCGACTTTTCCGTTAACCATTTTGGCTTTTGTGAATAATCTTCCAGAAGGTACATCGACTACGACTTCAACGAGTTCTGATTTTGATTCGATTAAACCACTGTCTATTGCCCAGGTGACTAGCGCAATTGTTCCATGTCCGCATGCTGTGCTGAATCCATCTGAATGAAAGAAAACAACTCCTAAATCTCCGTTTTCATCATCAGGTGGAACAACAAAACCGCCGTACATGTCAGCATGGCCTCTGGGTTCATTAACTAATAATTTACGAAGATCATCGAGATTGGTTTCAGCCCATGATCGACGTTCGATAACAGTGGATCCTTCCATTGGGCCAGCGTCGACTATTCTGAATGGCTCACCAACTGTGTGGTAATCACAGCTTTCAATGGGTGATTCTGAATCAAAAACCATATAGAAATCTTAGTAATTTTTTTTAAAGTTATTTACAGAACAATAAATATAGTGTGAGCGGGTGAGGAGAATCGAACTCCCATCATCAGCTTGGGAAGCTGAAGTTCTACCATTGAACTACACCCGCAAAAGTTGTTTTAATAAAAGTACAGTTCGACAAGCCATATTGTAAGTTTCTGACCTACGATTTTTATTGTTGGACCTTGGAGGCGTGATGACTGGAATTGAAGAGTTACCAAGAGCAACTTTTACTTCTTTTGCCGAATCTACAAAAGAAGATTGGGAATTAATAATGTCTCAAAGGGGCGAATTGGAAGCTGCTCTACCGAATCGGATTCTTGAACAACTTGAATTGTTAAGAAATGATTATGGAGGATTTCCGGTAGACCGATTAGAACATAGTGTCCAGACTGCAACAAGGGCTGAACGGGACGGTCGTGATGATGAATATATTGTTTGTGCATTATTGCATGACATTGGCGACGTATTGACCCCATATAACCACCCTGATGTTGCTGCAGTTATTCTTAAACCTTTTGTTTCTCCGGCTAACCACTGGATGGTTAAAAACCATGGAGTTTTTCAGGGTTATTATTTCTGGCACCATTTAGGTGGAGATAGGAATGCAAGAGACGCGTTTAATGAAAACGAACATTACGGGTACTGTGAGGAGTTTTGCGCCAAATATGATTCTCCAGCCTTTGATCCGTCATATAAATCAAATCCATTAGAGCATTACGAACCGTTAATAAAAGATTTTTTCGGTCGAAATCCATGGAGTGGTAATGCTTAAACGCTTTCTTTTTAGTCTATTATTCGAATCATGATTCTTTCTGACAGGTCAATTTTAAAAGCAGTTCAAGAGGGAAGAATTATTATTGAGCCCTTTGATCAAGAGTGTCTTCAACCATCATCGGTAGATCTTCATCTGGATCATCGTTTTCTAGTATTCAAGAATCACACCTTAGGTCATATAGATGTTCGAGAAGATTTATCTAATTTAACTCAAGAGGTTTCAGCTAATGATGGCGATCCTTTTATGCTCCATCCTGGTGAATTTGTTTTAGGATCCACTTTGGAGAGAGTGTCTGTGCCCGATGATTTAGTCGCTCGATTGGAAGGCAAGTCAAGTTTAGGGCGTTTAGGTTTATTAATACATTCAACTGCTGGGTACGTTGATGCTGGTTGGGATGGACAGTTGACTTTGGAGCTTTCGAATGTCGCGAATTTACCAATTACTCTTTACCCGGGAATGAAGATTGGTCAGATTTCTTTTGTGCAAATGACTACACCTGCTGATAGGCCCTATGGGTCCTCAGAGCTTGGTTCTAAATACAGAGGCCAGGAAGGACCAAGGGCGAGCAGATATTGGGAGAATTTTTAGTCTTTTTCGTCTGTTCCCTGTGAAGCTGTTTCTAAAGATTTTGTTTGATCTTCTTTAGGTTGAAGAGCTTCTAGAAGGTGGATAGCTATATCTCCTACTTTAACTTCGGTTTCTTCTACCCCTTCTCCCTTAACTCCGTCGTCAATCATTACAAAACAGAAGGGGCATGCTGTAGCAATTCTGTCAGCCCCTGTTGCTAGCAATTCCTGTGACCTTTCGACGTTGATGTTCTTGCCTGTGTCTTCTTCCATCCACATTCTTCCGCCACCTGCTCCACAACACATTCCTTGTGTGCCCTGTCTTTCCGCTTCGACAACTTCAAGACCTCCAATGCTTGCCACAACTTTTCTTGGAGCCTGATACACGTCATTATGACGTCCTAGATAACACGAGTCATGATAAACGAGTCGTTCGTTCAATTCAGCATTTGTCATATCAAGCTTTCCTTGATCAATTAGCCATTCAAGTAATTGAGAATGGTGCACAACTTCGTAATGACCTCCAAGTTCTGGGTATTCGTTTCCTAAGGTATTGAAGCAATGGGGGCACTGTGTGATGATTTTTTTAACACCCATCGAATTAAGAGTTTCTATATTCTGTGCAGCAAGCATTTGAAAGAGGTATTCATTCCCTGATCTTCTTGCTGGATCACCAGTACACATTTCAGAAGGTCCAAGAATCGAGAAAGAAACTTTCGCCATAGTTAAAAGTTGAGCCATTGCTCTAGAAACTTTTTTGTTTTTGTCATCAAAAGAACCAGCACAACCAACCCAGTAGAGGAATTCGCTTTCTAGTGGTTCACCACCTTCAATTATTTCAACACCTTCTAAGTCATCAGCCCACTCGGTTCTTGACCCTTGTGATAATCCCCAGGGATTGCCTGAATTTTCCATCGATCTGTATGCATTCCCTAATTCTGTTGGGAAATTAGATTCCATTAGAGACAGATAACGTCGCATGTCTAATATTTTGTCGAGAATCTCTATATTTACTGGACAGATTTCGTCACAAGCTTTACAAGATGTGCAAGCCCAAAGTTCTTCAGGTGTAACTCTTTCAAACATTGAATTGGCTGAAACTGAAATCTCTGCGTCAACTCCAATAGGTGGCGATACAACTGGATCTCCAGTAGCAGCCATCACTTCACCAGTTTTGAGAACTATTTCTCTTGGGTCAAGAGGTTTTCCTGTCGCATGAGCTGGACACACGCTTGTGCATCTTCCGCACATGGTGCAAGAGTCGGTATCTAACAACTGCTTCCATGTAAAGTCTTCGATTACCGAAGCGCCGAAAGTTTCTAACTCGGTTTCCATAAGGTTGGGTAATGGTTTCATCGCACCCTTTGGGCGTTCCCGATCCTTCAAATACATATTTAACGGAGAGGTAAACATGTGTCGGAGCATTGTTATTGGAAGAAGAGCCAAAAAGGCTATAAATGAAATCACGTGGGCAATCCACCAAAATTGATGCCAGCCATGCACATTATTTGTTAAAGATTCTGAACTATCAACAATTTTTGCTAATGGGTATCCAATTACCGACCACGTTTCCGCGCTTCTAGCGCTTGACTCAACAAGAGCTATTCGAAAAGCTTCTGCACCAAAGCCGGTTACACCGATAGATAAAAATATAAGTAATACAACTGCATGTTCAGGTTTTGATTTTATTCTTATTCTGTATGGGCGGAATCGCTTTGGTCCGTAGCGTCTTACCAGAGCCCATACAACACCAATAAGGAAAAGAACTCCTGCAATATCACCAACCGCTGTATAAGCACGGTACACATCTCCGTGTAGAAATTTTATGCTTTCTGGAAGTTGATGGTTTATTTCAAGAGTTGTTGTAACAGCGAGAAGAATCAGAAAAGGAAAGTACATCAAAGAATGCATTACGCCCGCAGCTGGATCGCGTAAGAGAGTCTTCATGTAAACGCCTGTTCTGAAATCTGAAAAGCGCGTTTTAGCGTTTTTTTTGCTAGTTGAACGGTTGTCTGGCGTTCCTCTTCCCCAGTTTTTAACTCGGTTAGCGAAAAGAACAGATCCGTAAACAAGCATTAAGGGGATTAGCAGATAGAAGGCAAATTTTATTGCACCAGGAATGTTCTCAAAAACTTCCCTTGTTATTGGTGAATCATCATGAAATTTGAAAACTGACGCTGCCACTCCTGAGAGTGCAGTGAAAAGAGCAATTAAAATGCCTAATCCAATAATTGCATGATGTGGTCGCATGCTGGGTTTTTTCATGACTTGAAGACCCTATCGTGTATCCGGTTTTGTGAAATTTTGATTTGTTACAAACTCTATTATTAACTTTAGTTTAGAAAATATTTCTATCTATTTTGGGTAAATCTTAAATTTAAACCTATCCTTTGGTTTTTTATTCACTGTGTTTGTTTTTTTACTGACTCCGCCTGGGTTTGGGCAGTTTTAGGATCAAGTGCTCTTTCTAAAACGGGTTTTTCTTTTAGCGGGTTGAGTTCCTCATCCAGTTCATATATGAAAGGCATGCCTGTTGGTATGTTTAGTTTTACAATTTCTTTGTCATCAATTTTGTCAAGATGTTTACAAAGTGCTCGAAGACTGTTTCCATGTGCTGCAACAAGAACCTTTTTCCCAGATCGTAAATCTTGTGAAATATCTGAATTCCAATAGGGGATTAAGCGGTCAACTACGTCTGCTAAGCATTCAGTCAATGGGATCGATTCTTTAGGGACATTCGCGTATGTATCATCTGTGTTCGGATTGAAATTGTTTTCAGGGCTTATAGGGGGTGGAGGCGTGTGATAACCGCGACGCCATTCTTGAATTTTTTCTTCACCGAACTTTACTTTGGCATCTAATTTGTTTAGACCAGTCAGATCGCCATAATGGCGTTCATTAAGGCGCCAATTTTTGTGAATGGGTATTTCCCTGTTCAGGCTTTGATTGACTAATTCAGCTGTTTTAATAGCCCTTTTTTGCAAAGAACTGAATGTTACATCAGGTATTAATCCCGCTTCATGTAGTAATTTTCCAGCCTGAAGAGCTTCTTTTATTCCAATATTTGTTAAATCGCAGTTATACCAACCAGTAAAAAGATTTTGTTGATTCCATTCACTTTGGCCGTGTCTTAGCAGAATTAGGGTTGGCATCTAGAAATCCACCATTGTTTGTCTATTGCTACACAATACTTAAAAATACAAATTAAATGTTGCTAATACCCCACTAAGGTTTATATAGTAGATATGACATAGAAAATGATATATTTATTATATAAGGCTGATTTTGTTTTAAAGCAAATTAAAGGCTCTATTTACAAAATCAAAGAAATTCAGGAGAAAAAATGGGTAAATCTGTAGGAATTGATCTAGGTACGACAAATTCAGTTGTAAGTGTTCTTGAAGGCGGTGACCCAGTAGTGATCGCAAATGCTGAAGGTTCGCGTACAACTCCTTCGGTTGTTGCTTTTTCAAAGGATGGCGAAGTCCTTGTAGGCGAAGTTGCTAAAAGACAAGCAATTACAAACCCTGATCGCACGATTAGATCCGTTAAAAGACACATGGGCACTAATTGGAAAAAGGAAATAGATGATAAGAGTTACACTTCGCAAGAAATTTCCGCCAGGACTCTTCAGAAATTAAAACGAGATGCCGAGGCTTATCTTGGAACCCCCGTTACTGAAGCTGTTATTACTGTTCCTGCATATTTTGATGACGCTCAACGAACTGCTACTAAAGAGGCCGGACAAGTAGCTGGTTTAGATGTTTTAAGAATCATTAATGAGCCTACTGCCGCTGCATTGGCATATGGGTTAGACAAAGATGGTTCTGATCAAACAATTTTAGTTTTTGATTTAGGGGGTGGAACATTTGATGTTTCTATTCTTGAAATAGGTGATGGAGTGTTCGAAGTTAAATCTACACATGGTGACACAAACCTAGGTGGCGATGATTGGGACGAAGCAATTATTGAATGGTTGGTCACTTCTTTTAAGAATGATCATGGTGTTGATTTGGCTTCTGACCCAATGGCAACTCAACGTCTTAAGGAAGCAGCCGAAAAGGCAAAGATAGAATTATCACAAGTTCAGCAAACGCAAATAAATCTTCCCTTTATTACTGCAACAGATGGTGGACCTCTACATTTGGATTATTCACTAACTCGAGCAAAATTTCATGAGTTGACTGCAGAATTATTAAAAAAATGTCGCGGTCCCTTCGAGCAAGCAATCAAGGACGCTGATGTAGCAAAGGGTGAGATTGATCACGTAGTACTAGTTGGCGGCTCTACTCGAATGCCGGCAGTAGTTGATTTAGTTAAAGAGATTTCCGGCAGTGAACCTAGTAAAAATGTAAACCCTGATGAAGTAGTCGCAGTTGGAGCAGCTGTTCAAGCTGGCGTTCTCGTAGGTGAAGTTAAAGACGTTTTGTTGCTTGATGTAACACCTTTGTCTTTGGGAATCGAAACCAAGGGCGGTGTAATGACAAAACTTATCGATAGGAATACGACTATCCCTATACAAAAATCTGAAATTTTTACTACTGCTGAAGATAGTCAGCCATCTGTTGAGATTCACGTCTTACAAGGTGAAAGAGAAATGTCTCAATTCAACAAGACATTAGGAAAGTTTCAACTAGTTGATATACCTCCTGCGCCTCGAGGCATGCCTCAGGTAGAGGTAACTTTTGACATCGATGCAAATGGGATTGTTCATGTTTCGGCAAAAGATAAAGCTACGAATAATGAGCAGTCGATGACAATTACCGGCCAATCATCTCTAGACAAAGATGTAATCGATCAGATGGTTCAAGATGCTGAAACTCATGCCGAAGAAGATAAGTCCCGGCGTGAAGATGCTGAAGTAAGGAATAATGCAGACAATCTTGTATATCAAACTGAAAAGATGCTTACAGATCAGGCTGAAAATATTTCTGAAGAAGAAAAGAGCACTGTGCAAGAGAAATTAACTGAGCTAAAAACATTGTTAGATAGTGATGATATTGAAGCGATAAAAAATGCTACGGAAGCCCTAATGTCAGCTAGTCAAGAATTTGGACAGAGAATTTATGAGGCTGCTTCTCAGGAAAATTCAGAATCTCAAAGTGCAGAAAATGACGATGTCGTTGATGCTGAAATTGTTGATGAGCAGTGAACTTAATGAATCCAGAAGAACAGAATAATGATTGTAGCCCTATTGATTTTGAGGAAGATGCTTCACAGAGCACTTCAGATAGAGAATTTAATAAAGACGAACTTGTAGATGCTGTGTCTTCGGATGTTGGGCCGGAAGAAGAAAATAATCTTTCGGATGAATCGCCTGAATTATTATTTGATGAAATTTTGTCAGAACGTGATGAATATTTAAGTCTTTTGCAAAGTGTAAAAGCTGAATTTTCTAATTACCAAAAACAAACGAAGAAAAGAATAACTGAAACACGTACTTCAGCTCGCGGAGAAATAGTCGAAAAAATTCTTCCTGTTCTAGATGCCTGCGATGCAGCTATTTCTCATGGAGCTGAAGACGTAGCAGCGATTAGAAAAGCTTTAATTGATTCTTTAGAAAATGAAGGCTTAGAACTTGTTGGTAGAGCTTTAGAAGAATTTGATCCTTCTATTCATGAAGCTATTTCTCATGAACCAGGCATTGAAGATGAAGAGGGTCAAGTAGTAAGCGAAGTATTAAGACAAGGATACTTTTGGGAAGGTAAAATACTTAGACCTGCAATGGTCAAAGTACGCGGTTAACAGACTTGCGAGAGATTAAGTGACTGTTCAAAAAGATTGGCTAGAAAAGGACTTCTATCAGATTCTTGGTGTTTCAGAGAGTTCGTCAGCCAAGGATATTACAAAGACTTATAGAAAACTTGCACGAAAATTGCATCCAGATGCAAATCCTAATGACCAAGAAGCTGAAACAAAATTTAAGGAAGTTTCTGCTGCTTATGATGTCATTGGAGATGAAAAAAAACGTTCCGAATATGACGAACTCAGGCGTTTAGGTCCTCTTGGAAATGGTTTTAGCTCTGGGTCCAACGGCTTCAATTCAAGTGGCATGCCTTTTGATATAAGCGATATTTTTGGCAATTTTTTTGGAAATCAACCAAATAGAGGTAGTCAAAGAAG
>PABN01000057.1 GCA_002699555.1 Dehalococcoidia bacterium | reverse complement strand
GAATCTTGGAAGGTTGCGAGAGTGGACGATTCGGTCACCTTGGAAAGGTGATGTGGCCTCCGGGTCACCATGGGTTCGAATCCCATACCTTCCTCCAGTGCTAAAAGATCAAATTATGTTTATATGATTTTTTTTGTGTATCTTTGCCTCGTTTCTTACGAAGAGAAAGTCTGCTACTAGGCTTCGGTTCGATGGAATTCACGTCTCTGTATCGCCGTTATAGGCCCCGTTGTTTTGCGGACATGAAAGGTCAAGATCATGTAGTTGCTGCTTTGCAAAATGCAATAAAACACGATCGTGTTTTTCATTCATATTTGTTAAGCGGGCCTAGGGGAACCGGTAAGACAACTGCAGCGCGAATTCTTGCAAAAGCACTAAATTGTGAACACATCCAAGAAGGAGAACCGTGTTGTGAGTGTGATTCATGTTTATCCATCGACAAGGGCTCCTCTTTTGACTTACATGAATTGGATGCAGCCTCGAACAACAAGGTAGATGACATTCGTGACTTATTGTCAAAGGTCGCGTTGGGTACACCAGGTCGCACAAAGGTATATCTTTTAGACGAAGTTCACATGCTTACTTCTGGGGCAGAAAATGCATTGTTGAAAACATTAGAGGAACCACCTGATCACGTTATTTTCGTGATGGCAACAACTGAGCCTCATAAAGTTGTAGAAACGATAAGAAGTCGATCGCAACATTTAGAACTTAATTTGCTACCAAGTGAACAACTTCGAGAATTGCTTGAAGGAATTTCAAAAGATGCTGGATTGGAAGTTAGCGAAGAAGGTTTAAATCAAGCGGTTCGTGACGCTAGGGGTTCAGCTCGCGATGCGCTGTCATCACTCGACAAAATAGTTGCTGGCGGCTCAAATTTTCTTGAAAATTCTGTCGATGATTTATTGGATGGAATAGCAACAAGAGATTCTAAAAAGACACTTAAGGCAGTCAATGAAGCAATTGCAACCGGTAAAGAACCAAGATTTATTGGAGAGAGTTTGTTGTCTTCGTTAAGAGAAGCTTTTTTATTCTCAATGGGAGTGCCTTTGGAAGGTTTAGCTGAAGAAGAAAAAGTAAAAATAAAGAATTTTACCGAACAAGTTAACCCTGCTTTGATCACGCGATCATTGGAAATTTTAGGCCTTTCGCTTGTTGATATGAGAAGATCACCAGATCCTCGTGTAGATCTCGAAGTTGCAATGGTAAAAATTGCCTCTAATCAATCTTCTTCAGATTCTTCTGCAATTGATTTATTGGAATCCAGAGTAACTCTGTTAGAGGAAAAAATTAGAGATTTGAAATTAATGAAGGAAACAAAGGGCGAGCCCCACGTTGGTTCTTCTACGATTGAAAAATTAAATAATGAAAATCCAGACGTCAAGTCAGAACAAATTGTTGATGACGATAAAGAAAATGACAAAATTCAATCTTCAGACGAGCCTTCTATAACTGATAGTGGAAAAAAAGACTTTCCGACTAAACAACAGTTTCTAGATTCGTGGGTAGAAGATTTATTACCCAAACTTTCAAAGAAGGCGCGGGCTAGGTTTGCAGCAGGTAAGCCTATTTCAGTTGATGAAAATGGTGTAACAATTGCTCTGCCAAACGAACCTCATTTAAGGCGCTGTAATGAATTGTTAGGTGAAGTGGAAACATCAATTAAAAACACGTTCGGTATTGTGGTGCCAGTTTTGCTTTCCGTTGATGCTTCATCAACATCTTCGATTTCGCCACCAGACCCTGCAAAACCGCCAAAGCCGACAAAGCATGATGAAGATTTAGATTTATCTGATTTGGTTGAAGCAGATCCTAATTCCGGTTCAGCTGTTGAAAGACTTTCTCAAGCTTTTCCTGGTGCCGAAATAGTTGCACCAGAATAGGGTTATTTAGAAATGATATTTTATGTACATTGATGCTGTAGAAGAAGTTATTGATGCTTTGGGTCGATTGCCGGGGATTGGACCTAAGTCTGCTCAAAGGATTACTTTTCACTTGATGCGGCTACCTGTTGAAGATATAGAACGTTTGACAAGTGCGATTTCATTAATGAAAGAGAAAATTAGATTCTGTGATTCTTGCTTTAATATTTCTGAACATGAATTATGTCCTATTTGCTCAGATAGTCAACGGGATAATGGGATTATGTGTGTTGTTGAAGAACCAAAAGATATTGTTGCTTTAGAAAAAACAGCTGAATTCAAAGGGCGCTATCACGTTTTAGGTGGGGCTATAAGTCCGATAGATGGTATTGGACCTGAGCAGTTGAAAGTTACAGAACTTCTTAGGCGGATCGAACCTGAAAAAATTGAAGAGGTTATTATCGCTATGAATCCAAATATTGAAGGTGAGGCTACTGCCATTTACATAGCTCGTTTACTCGAACCTCTGGGTGTGAAAGTGACAAAAATAGCTAGTGGATTGCCGGTAGGTGGAGATTTGGAGTATGCGGACGAATTAACTCTAGGAAGAGCATTATTAGGCCGTTATCCAGTAAATGAAGAACATAAAAAAGTATAAAATGAACGCCTGCAACTGGGAAGCTAACCAGTTGCAGGCGTTCTAAAGTTGGGTGGAGGGAGTTTCCCAACACTTTACGGTTACATTACAAGATTTACAGAAATATTACAAATTTGTTACAGAATGCTTCAAATAAAGATAAATATAAGTAAAAATTACAGTGGAGAACTAATTGATATTAAATCAAATTGATCATGTAGCAATAGCTGTACATGATTTAGAAGCAGCTATTGAATATTACGGCAGAGCTTTTGGAGCTGAAGTATGCCATCGTGAGAAGGTCGAAAAAGATGCTGTAGAAGAAGCATTAATTAAAGTCGGGGAATCCTATATACAGTTAACGACAGGCACTAGTCCAGAATCACCGATTTCTATTTTTTTAGATAAGAGAGGTGAAGGAATCCACCATATTGGTTATCGAGTTGAAGACTGTCAAAAGGCTTTAGACAGTCTTATAAATGCCGGTGGACGAGCTATTGATGAAAAACCAAGGCCTGGTTCACGCGGTACTACTGTTGCTTTCGTTCACCCAAAAGGATCTTTTGGGACTCTTATTGAGCTAGTGCAAGAAAATCTTGAAGAATAGAAAAAACCATGGAAATTCATCTCGTTGATGGCACCTATGAATTATTTAGACACTATTTCGCAGTCCCCTCACATAAAACTTCGGAAGGGATTGAAGTAGCTGCGACAAGAGGGGTATTAGGAACTTTAGTTCGTTTACTTGAAGACGGAGCAACCCATATTGGAGTTGCTACTGACCATGTTGTTGAGTCATTCAGAAATGATTTATTTGATGGATATAAAACTGGAGAAGGAACACCTCCAGAAATCATGTCTCAATTTCCTTTAGTCGAAGCTTTGATTGAAGCAGCTGGATTTATAACATTCCCCATGATTGAGTTTGAAGCTGATGATGCTCTTGCTTCTGCAGCTCGTATAGCTAAAGAAGATTCAACGGTTAATAGAATTCTAATATGTTCTCCTGACAAAGATTTAGCACAATGTGTTACAGATGATGGAAGAGTTGTCCAATTTGACCGTCGACAAGAAATTATTTACGACGCTGCGGGCGTAAGAAAAAAGTTTGGAGTATCACCATCCTCAATACCTGATTTTCTTGCACTAGTGGGAGATTCGGCTGATGGAATACCTGGATTACCTGGGTGGGGCGCAAAATCTTCCTCACTTATATTAGATCGTTACGGAAAAATTGAAGAGATTCCGTTGGATCCAAATAAATGGGATGTTTCTGTAAGAGGAGCTGGAAAACTTGCAGAAACACTTTCTCAAAATTTTAATGAAGCACAATTGTATAAAAATCTCACAATCCTTCGAGAAGATGTGCCTGTCATGTCTAATGTTTCTGAACTCGAGTGGGTTTCACCTAAAGAACATTTCACTCAATTATGCGATCGGCTTGATGCTTCGAAATTAGCTGAGAGACTCAAAAATTTTTCAAGATAAAACTTATTCAAGAATTCTTAGATTTGAAATTAATTCTGAAACTGAATCGAAGCGAGAAATAATTGCTCTATCTTCTGGTTTGATAAAACCTGAAGAAGTAATGTGATCAAGCAGATCGACAAAACTTAACCAAAAACCGTTGTTATCTAATAACATTACGCTTTTATATTTTTCATGAAGCTTTAATTTAGTCCAAGTGGTTGCTTCAAAAACTTCTTCAAGAGTTCCTAATCCACCTGGCAAAGCACAAAAAGCATCTGCTCTTTCATACATAGTTTTTTTCCGATCATGCATTGTTTCAACTATGATCAGTTCATCCAAAGAAGTGTGGGCCATCTCTGTTTCTAGAAGGTTTTTTGGTACAACACCCATTACCCAACCATCATTTTCTAACACAGCGTCTGCGATCGTACCCATCACTCCGATTCCGCCTCCACCGTAAACTAAACCAATTCCGTTATTAGCAAGAGCCTTTCCTAGCTCTTTGACAAGTTCATGAACTGTTTCATCAGCCCCCATATAGGCTCCACAAAAAACTCCAAGCCATGTATTGGGGTATTTCTTATTATTTTCAGAATTTTTCATATTTTTACAAATACTTTAGTTTTGAATTGTTTAAAGTTGTCCGCTACTTGATGCTATATCCCACATGCAGGTTAACCTTTTTGCATGGTTGATTATTCAATGGCAGACCGTATTGACGATCTGCGACGTCGTAAAGATGAAGCAATAAATGCAGGCCCTGAAAGAGCCGTGGAACGACAGCATGAGAAAGGCAAACTTTTAGCGCGTGAAAGGATTGATTATCTTTTAGATCCTGGATCTTTTCATGAGCTTGACATGCTGGTACGACATCGAGCTCATGAAAGCGGTATTGAAGAAAGACCTTATACAGATGGTGTAATTACTGGTTGGGGAACGATCGATGGACGTAAAGTCTTTCTTTTTGCTCAAGACTTTACTGTTTTTGGTGGTGCACTCGGAGAAGTTTTTGCTGAAAAAATTCATAAAGTGATGGATTTATCTCTATCAGTAGGTGCGCCACTGATTGGTTTAAATGATGGGGCAGGGGCTCGAATACAAGAGGGAGTGGTTGGTCTAGACGGTTACGGCGGGATTTTTTGGCGTAATGTTCAAGCCTCAGGAGTAGTACCTCAAATTAGTGTGATTTTAGGTCCTTGTGCTGGAGGTGCTGTATACAGTCCTGCAATGACCGATTTTATTTTTATGGTCAGAGAAAAATCTCACATGTTTATAACAGGACCTGATGTCGTTAAAACTGTTACGGGGGAAGAAGTTACTTTAGAAGAATTGGGTGGCGCTTCAAGTCACTCGACTAAGTCTGGAGTAGCAACTTTTGTTGGAGAGGATGAAAAACAAGTTCTTGATGAAGTAAAAACTTTGTTGTCTTATCTTCCATCTAACAATCTTTCTGAAGTGCCTTCATTCGATACCCATGATGATAGAGATCGTCTATGTCCTGAGTTGAATACTTTGTTACCAGAGAGTTCAAATCAACCTTATGAGATGAGAGAAATAATCCAAACTGTGGTTGACGATGGTGAGTTTCTGGAATACCACTCTTCATGGGCTACGAATATTGTTTGTGGATTCTCTCGTTTAAACGGTCGAAGTGTTGGAGTTGTAGGAAATCAACCAATGAGATTTGCTGGCGTACTTGATATTCAAGCATCTGAGAAAGCAGCACGTTTTGTTAGAACTTGTGACGCATTCAATATTCCACTTATCACATTTGTTGATGTGCCTGGTTTTTTACCAGGAGTCGATCAAGAATACGGAGGAATAATTAGACATGGAGCTAAATTACTTTATGCCTATTGCGAAGCAACCGTTCCGCGCATTCAGGTAATAACTCGAAAAGCATATGGCGGTGCTTATGTAGTTATGGATTCGAAATCAGTCGGGTCAGATCTTTCACTTGCATGGCCTACTGCAGAACTTGCTGTTATGGGGCCTCAAGGAGCGGTCGAGATCATTTATCGTCGTGAATTGCAAGAAGAAAAGAACCCTGATTTAAAACGAAATGAACTGGTTGAAGATTATCTTGAACGTTTTGCCAATCCTTATGTTGCTGCAGAAAGAGGATTTGTGGATGATGTTATTGACCCAGCAGAGACACGTAAACGACTGATTGATGGATTAGAGATGTTGGCTTCTAAGAGATCTGAAACCCCGAGACGTAAACATGGGAATATTCCACTTTAGGAAAATATGAAAGTTTTAAATATTGAAGCAGAAGGTGCTTCTGATGAAGAGTTAGAAGCGATAAAAATTGCGATCGAAGAAATGGCAGTTGATATTTTTTGCATAAATAATGAAAATGGATCAGATAACGAATCAACCGAGTGGAAATTTTCTGGTAGATGGTGGTTAGAAGGCAACAATGCTAATCATCAAAGTTCAGCTTGGGGGTAGAACTTTTATTCGATTTCTATAGTTACTGATCGGATAAGGAGTTGTCTTTTGGGTCCGCCTCCGTAAGGAGAGTTTTCATCTTTTTCGTATAAATTCATCATTTTTTTTAGAACAGACAAGCCTTGATCATCTGTTTCACCGAAAACTATGTAGCTGCCTTGGGTGTCTAGCAGGCTTACTTCTTCACCTGTTGAAAAGAAAAATTGTGCGCCAGAACTATTAAGACCAGATGAGCGTGCCATAATCAACTGTCCAGGTGAATATGTGAAAGGGCCTTTTACACCCCCGTTATTTAAAGGTAAGAAAAGCCCCCCCTCATCTGAAATCGTATAACCAGGCCCTGGATCTGACCAGTCATTGGTATGGGGTGAGCCGCCTTGAATAATTCCGATCGATGGATCAAGGCGGAAAAGAAGAGTGTTGTCGTAGTAGCCATAGTTCGTCAATACAACAAAGTTATTTGTTGTATTGGGAGTGAGAGAGGTATCTAATAGAACTCTAATTTCACCTTCTGTAGTATCGAAAACAGCGGTATGCGTTTCGTTTGTTTCGATGCACCGAGGAGGTCTTCTAATGAAGTCGATAGTTCGTGGTGATGATTTATCATTTTTTGGACAGTTTGTAGCGACAACATTGCTAGAAAATTCATTGTTATTTTCATCTGAATCTGAATTCGAGAAGACTAGGGCGATTCCGCTTCCTAATAGAACAAAAACTAAAAGAGCTGCAATAATTCTTGTTTTATTCGAATGATTTCCTGAATTTTGTATTGTTCGGCGCGTTTTTTTTACCATAGATAGATCATATTAATTTAAGTTGTCTTACCAATATTTAATTTGCGCAAATCTGATGCTTTACGCCCGCTAGCGTAGATATCTATGGGATTACTTGTTCAAAAATTTGGAGGAACAGCGGTAGGCGATCCTGAACGTATTCGAGCTGTGGCCGATCATATTGCACGCACGGTGAATAGCGGGAATCAGGTAGTTGTAGTTGTTTCTGCTATGGGTAAAGAAACTGATGAATTATTGCGTTTAGCTGAAGATGTATCTAGTAAAAGACCTGGTCGAGAAATGGACATGCTTATAACTGCCGGTGAGCGAAAAGCAATGTCTTTGTTATGTATGGCTCTTCATGATTTGGGAGTTCAAGCAGATTCATTTACAGGAAGTCAGGCTGGGTTTTTAACTGATACAAATCATCAAAATGCCAAAATTATAGAAGTAAAACCTGAGCGTATAGAGATAGCACTATCTGAAGGACGAGTTCCAGTTGTAGGTGGTTCTCAAGGAGTATCAGTTGATAATGATGTCACTTTTTTAGGTCGAGGAGGTTCTGATACGACCGCCGTTGCTTTAGCACATGCTGTTAAAGCTGACGCATGTGAATTGTACACAGATGTAACAGGTGTGTTTACTACTGATCCGCGTGTAGTCCCTTCAGCACGGCTTATGAAAAACGTATCTTTTGATGAACTTTTAGAAATGACAGCTACTGGCTGCCCAAAGCCAGCAATGCGATCTGTTGAATATGCTCGAACCCATGGAGTTAAATTGCATATTCGTTCTGCTTTTACATGGCAAGAAGGAACATGGGTAGGAGAGGAGAATATAGAAATGGAACAAGCAATAGTCTCGGCGGTAACACATGATACTTCTGAGGCAAAAATGACAATTTCAGGTGTCCCAGATAAGCCTGGTATAGCTGCGAGTGTTTTTCGCGCTCTTTCGGATGTTGATGTAAATGTTGACATGATTGTTCAAAACACTTCAGAGGCAGGTGTTACTGATATTTCTTTTACAGTTCCACATGGTGATCTTGAAACGTCAATGGTAATTGCTGAAAATTTAGTTGGAGATATAGGAGCTTCTGGAGTCACATCAGATACAGAAGTCGCGAGAGTCACTGTGATCGGGGCGGGTATGAGATCGAATCCAGGAGTTGCGGCTTCTATGTTTGAAACTCTTGCTGAGAATGGAATTAATATACAAATGATTTCAACTTCAGCAATTCGAATAAGTTGCATGGTTGCTGAAAATCAAATTAATAAAGCGGTTCAATTACTTCATGAAACTTTCGGATTAGCAGAATCTTGATTTTTATTCTTTCGCGAAAAATATTCACCTGGTAAAGATTATGTTCCGAAAAGCTATTTTGTTTTTGTTGGTAATGGCTTTATTGAGTTGTTGCAGTTCTGAAGTATCTGTTGAAAACAATAATGATGTGGTACTTCTTCCAGAAGTTTCGAGTCAAGCCAGTGAAGCGTCTAACTTTTTGCCACAAAAAGGTTTTTCTAATGATCTTGGGCTTTATAACCTTTCTGAATCTCAAATGAGTTGTGTAGTAGATCAATTACTTAATTTTTTTAGCCCGGAACAAGTCAGTGTTATTACTAGTGAAGGTCCAAGTGCTGAACAAAAAGATATTTCTCTTTCCGCATTAGAGGTATGCGATTTACTAGTAACGATTGCGAATTTAGGGATCTTGGAAGGAATAACCAATTCTTTTGGAACATTTCCTAATGATAATGATTGTGTTCTTTCAACTATTAGGGAAAAAGAATTAGTGCCAGTGTTTGAAGTCTTATTTTCTGAAATTGATTCAACTGAAATATCTGAAAAAGTAGAAGATATTTTATTAGAAAGTCGAATTTTGGATTTCTTGGTTACGTGTGTGCTCGACGCGAAGTTCGGCCATTATCAAAACAATGATCTTTTATGTAGTGGTTTATTTGATCGTGTAGCAAAAATGATGACAGCAATCATTCGTCGAGGCATCCAAGTTGAGGACGGTCCGACCGTTAATCCTGGTTTGTTAATTGAATTATTTTCAATATCTGATGAGATTTATATTTGGCTTTCAAAAAATGTTGACATAGAAGTTGCTGGGGATGCATCGATAGTTCGTGATGCATCTATATACGTTTCTGAAGTAATGGTCGAGTCTTTTAAAGATTTGGGATCTGATGCTCAACCAGAAGAAGTGTTAGAAGCAATGTTTGTTGCTGTCATTAGATTAGACACTGAATTGGCTGAAGAGAGAACTTCTATAAACAATTCTCAAGAAAGATTAGAACAGTATTTAATTTCTGTTTGTGGCGATTCAGCAATATATCTTTTTAATTTGCTTTCTGGAATAGGGCAAAAGATTTGAGATTTTTAAATAATTCAAAAAAACTAATTATATTTGTTCTGATTATCACCTTGCTTACGGGCTGTGGTGCAAGTCTTCGTAATTCTGACAAATCTCAAAATGAGCCTTTTGACACTTTGGTTAAATCAGAGAATGAAGAAAATAAAACACTTTTAACCAATGAAGAAAATTCTTCAGATTTAAAGTTGACTCCACTTCCTACATACGAACCTTTAACTACGGAAATTCCAGAAGGTTTTTGTATTGCTCTTGCAAAAAAATCTGCACAGTTAATGATTGAAATTGAAAAAGAACTAGCAGCTATGGACAGAAGTGAAGCTGAAATTTTGCATCAATTAATTTTAAGATCTGAAGAATTAGTCAGTTGGGTATCGACACGTGTTCCTTTTGTAGTAGCTAATGAAATTTTTGAACTTGTTTCTTTTTATAAAGAGTTAGCTGAGGCATTAAATTCAGTTACATCTGAAAATATCACTACAGTTCGCATACAAGGTTTAATCTCTTCTTCTCTTCTTTCTAGGGATTCTGTCAATCTTGATTCTTTTTTGAATGCTTCAAATCAATTAGGTAGATATGTAGAAGATTCTTGCGGTCCTGGGTATCCGCTATTAAGCACGTTTGCTGACTTGGCTTCAAGTGAAGAGGCGGAGAATTTAGAAAACTCAGAGAATGTTATTAACGATTTTTTGGATGTCTGGCCTAAAAACGAAGAAAAAAATATTGATACAAACTAATTTTCTAAAAATTTATTAAAAACGTCTAAAAATTTTGAACACCGATTTGAACGCCCCTAACCTGAATACATGAATATTGCTGTTGTTGGAGCTACGGGACAAGTTGGCCAAGTAATGAGGTCGCTTTTATGGGAACGTGAATTTCCTGTTGGAGATATTCGATTCATGGCATCTTCTAGGTCAGCTGGGAGTACGTTGAATTGGGGAGATCAAGAAATAACTGTTGAGGACTCTGCTAAGGCAGATTGGTCAAATGTTGACATTGCTTTACTAAGCGCTGGTAAAACTGCTTCATTAGAAATCTCACCTGTAATAGCGGCTTCAGGTGCAACAGTGGTTGATAATTCATCGGGATGGAGAATGGATCCTGAAGTGCCTCTAGTAGTTAGTGAAGTTAATCCAGAAGCTCTTGATGAAATTCCAAAAGGTATAGTTGCGAATCCAAACTGTACAACAATGGTTGCTATGCCTGTCTTATCACCCTTGCATAAACGTGCTGGCCTATTATCACTTAGAATTTCGACTTACCAAGCAGTTTCCGGAGCAGGTTTGGCTGGTGTAGAAGAACTAGAAGGTCAAATAAGTTCAGCTGCAGGCAAAGCTACCCAACTTGCTTACGATGGTAAAGCCCATCAATTTCCTGAACCGAGTTCTTTCCCGCAGTCAATTGCATTTAATGTGTTGCCTCATGCAGGCTCTTTTGTTGATGATGGCAGAGGAGAAACTGATGAGGAGCAAAAATTGCGGAATGAGAGTCGAAAGATATTAAATATTCCCAATCTATTAGTCTCACCTGTGTGTGTCAGAGTGCCTGTGTTTACCGGTCATTCTTTGGCAATAAATGCCGAGTTTGAAAATCCTATCTCTCCTGAGGAAGCCACAGAAATACTTTCCAATACTTCTGGCGTTACTTTATGCGATGTTCCGACACCAATTGATTGCACGGGCATTGATGAAACTCTTGTAGGACGTATAAGAAAAGATGAAACCGTGGAAAATGGTTTGGCTCTGTTTCTATCTGGTGACAATCTTCGTAAAGGTGCCGCATTGAATGCAATTCAAATTGCGGAAGAATTATTAAAACGCTGATATAAGAAGGAAAGGCTCAATTATGAAAGTCGGAATTACACTTCCCGCTCAATTCCCGTTTGGAAGTACAGAACAAATGCTTCCGATTTATGAAGAAATGGGAGCTGATTCTTATTGGGCTCCAGATCATTTGCTGGGGGTATTCCATCCAGCTCTTTGGCCTGAAATACCTCTTTCAGCATTAGCAGCTGATCCAGATGCTTTTTATGATCCCTTTGTTTATGGAGCTCGAATTTCAACAATGACAGATAAACCATATGGAATTTCAGTAACTGACTCAACTCGCCGTAGAGCTGCAGATCTGGCACGTACGGCACTTTCACTTAATGACTTAATTCCTGGTGGTTTTATTTTAGGAATAGGTTCGGGGGAGGCTGAAAGTCTTCTTCCCTTTGGATATCCATTCGAAAAACCTGTGGGTGTTTTTGAAGAGTGTCTTGTTGAGTTGCGTTCTTTACTTGATGACGGACATATGCCAGAAAATAAAATAGGACGAATGGGTTTACCTTTAGAAGCTGAAGGGAAAGGTAAACCAGCTGTTTGGATAGCAGGGCACGGTCCAAGAATGTTGCGTTTGACAGCCCAGTATGGTGATGGCTGGATTCCAGCGTGGTGGTTTTCACCTGAGGAGTATGCAGAAAAACTTTCAATTATAACTGAGCATGCAAATTCATTTGGAAGACCCGTTCCGGAGGCTTCTTATTTAGCTTTTATTCTGTTTTGTGAATCAATGGACAAAGCTGAAGAGATGTTCGAAAAAGAACCATTAGGAAAACTTTTTGGCCTTTTTGCGATGGGCGAGCTTTGGGAAGCGCATGGTCTTGAACATCCTTTAGGAAATGATTCAAAAGGTTTTATAGATGTAATAATCCACGATTTAGATGCAGATGATCTAAGGGACTTAGCGCCCACAATTCCTTTTGAGATGGTAAAAAAAGTTGTTTTTGTAGGTAACTCTAATGAGCTAGGTGAACAATTTGACGCATATGCAAAAGCGGGTCTTGAGCATCTAGTAGTTGGAAATTTGACGGGTGTAGTCGGAGGGATGGATGAGATTTTAGCTAGGGGGATGGAACTACCTCAGCTAATGTCTGTACTCAAAGAGCTTTAATTTTTCAAGGTGGATTTTCCACGTATCGTTGCATCGCTAAATCAAGGGTTAAGTCAAGTTGGTTAGCAAGACTTGCTAACCAAGCTAAAACATCAGCCAATTCATGCAACTGTTCTTCACGCGATCCCTTTCTAACAGCTTGCGCTAATTCACCGACTTCTTCACACAGCCATGCCACAGTTGAGGGAAGACCTCGATTTCTATCTTCTTGTCCATATAGATTTTCCATCAAGTTTTGTAGTTCATTTAGTTCCATTTAAAGACCGTAATATGACTAGGTAAAACTTTCAGGTATCCCTGTATTGAGGGGTTTTTTGGGACACAATCTCTTTAAATGATTTCTGAAAGTGAAGCTACAAATCTTTTACTAGCACTAGATGCTTTAGATGAATTAGAACAAGCTGCTTTAAAGATGGTCCGAGCTGAAATTGAATGTGGACCTGTGATAGATGGGTTAATGGCAGATCCACTAACAGAAGGATCGCGTTTAGACCTTCTTTATGTAGTCGATACTTTAGTTGCAGACTTATTGACTGCTATGGGTAGGCGTAGAACTGTTGGAACATTGCTCCAAGAAGCACCTGCAAGTTCAGCTCGTGATGCATTGACAGCGCATCTATCAGAACAAGGCTAAGAACTAAGCAGGATCAGGTAGTTTTGCCAAATTTGTAATGACTTCTAGATTTTTAAGATTTAGAAGAGTGTTTGGACTTATTCTTATTTTCTGATCCCGACTTCCTCCCCCTACAATTATTGAAGTTCTTTCCATAACTGCTTTATCCACCCAGACAGGTATTGGTGAGGGAAGGCCAAACGGTGTAACTCCGCCAACTATCATTCCAGTAATATTTTCGGTTTCTTCGCTGCCAGCGAAAGAAGCTTTTTTTGTGCCAAGTTTTCTACGTACTGCGCCATTTACATCGAGTTTATGTGTTGCTAGTAAAATGCATAAAGAGAAAATTTTTGGATCTGATTTTCCGACAACTAAAATCGCGTTAGCTGAGTCTTCAGGAGAGATTCCATAATTTTCACAGAAACTGGCTGTATCAGCCAAATCTGGATCGCAAGGCATAATTTCATATTCAACATTTAATTCATTTAGCTCGGAGATTACCGAAATACTAGAATCGATTTTTTTATGTTCATTCATAATGACTCCAAGGTATTACCAAAAAGTTACTTGCCTGCTTTAATCCCATAAAAAACAGATGCCAAAACTAGTAATCCGCCGATAAAAGTTGTAAGTTCAGGAACTTCATCAAACCACAGCCAAACCCAAAGTGAAGCGAAAATAGTTTCTACTGGAGTGAACATACTCACTTCTGCTGCCGAGGCATGTCGAGTAGCTGAAACCATACATAGGCGTGCAATAGGGCCAACGAATAGGCCCATTCCAAGAGTGCATAAGAGAGCACGTCTATCTAGTGTGTCGAATTGGGCTGGAATAAAAGTAAAAAGCATTATAAAAATAGGGGCAATTAGAACAACGAGAGTTCTTGACATTTCCTTGAAATGTCTCCAAATCACAAGATTTGTACTGAAAACTAAAATTGCGAGAAGAGCCATTAGGTCTCCATCTATACCTCCTGTTGTTATAGAACCTGAAACAATTATTAGAATCCCAATAAATGTTCCACCTATAGCTGTCCAGGTTTTCCCAGAAGTTTTTTCCCCGATAGCAAATTTTGCTATTAAACCAGCAAAAATTGGAGCACCTGCCACAATAGTTACAACATTCGCGACTGCAGTTCGCGTGACAGCTTGAATGAATGCAGTGGTTCCTATAGCTGCTAGTGCTGAAGAGAGCAATAGTTGCCATTTAAATGCAGCAATTTCTGTGATTATGTTTTTGCCTAGTGTTCTCCAGACAATTATGGATATGGAAGGAATAGAAAAAACACCAACGAAAAAGGCGATAGTCCAACCATCTATTTCAGCAACTCTTGTAAATAAAGAGTCTGTTGAAACAATGAACATTCCACTAGCGGATAAAAACAAACCAAAAGGTCTACCTGACTGTGTAAATTGTTTTAGTTTATTTTTTCTCATCGGGGGACCTTACCTTGAAGCCCGATCAGGACACATGCTTTTCTATCTGAAAAGATTTGTTTGAATGACAATCAAAAAACCAAATGTTTTATTTATTACTATTGATCAGTTAAGAGCTGATTGTCTTGAAACACGTTCGGAACGTGTTGTCAAGACACCTAACTTAGATGCATTAGCCGCGCAAGGTGTCAGATTTGCTAATCATTTCACTCAAGCTTCACCATGTGGTCCCAGTCGAGCAAGTTTATTAACCGGCACATACTTGCATACTCATCAGTCAGTCTTTAATGGGACACCTCTCGATGACAAATTTACAAATCTTGCTAAAGAGTTTCGTGCAGCTGGTTATGATCCTTTATTGTTCGGATATACAGATACAACGATTGATCCTCGAACAGTAGATGAAAATGATCCACGTCTTTTAACTTATGAGGGTCATTTACCCGGTTTTAATGTTGCTCTTCCACTCCCAGAAGATAGAGAAGCTTGGTACCAATGGCTTTCTGAAAAAGGCTATGACATTTCGGATAGAGAGAAGTTCCTGAAAGGAGATGAGAAAATTGATATTCCTCATGGGAGAGGAAAAACATGGCCTCCATCTCCTTATGAGAAAAATGAGACTGAAACTGCTTTTGTCGTAGGAGAAGTTATAGATCGGTTAGAAAATTTAAATGAACCATGGTTCCTGCATGTTTCAATATTAAGACCACACCCACCGTTCGTTGTGCCCGAACCATACAACGATTTATACGACCCCGCAGATTTTGATGAACCCATTAGTCCTAGTGGCAGCGACCACCCGTTTATAGATTCACTTTCAACAATTGACTTTTTCAAAGCTCCATCGGAATCAATTGACAAGCTTCAATTGAAAGCGACTTATTCTGGCATGGTCACTGAAGTAGATGATCAAATAGGCAGATTAATCCGATTTTTAGACGAAAAAGAACTAGCTGATGAAACGATTGTTTTGGTTACATCAGATCATGGTGAACTATTAGGCGATCATGGTTTAGTTTCCAAGTTTGGTTTTCACGATAAAGCTTTTCATATTCCCATGATTATTCGATATCCAGCCTTAGAAGGTCCTAAAGGTTTAATAGTTGAAGAATTCACAGAGAATGTCGATGTTATGCCGACTTTATTAGATCTAGCAGGGTTATCAACTCCTACACAATGTGAAGGGTATTCAGTTAGGGGATTCCTAGAAGGAGAGAAGCCAAATGAATGGAGAAAAACGGTTCACTGGGAATTCGACTTCAGAGTATTTGCTGAGAGAATTGGGCTCCCTTTAAATGAATGTCGTTTGATTGTTCACCGTGACGGCAGAGGCAAACTTGTGCATTTCCTTGGCATGCCAGACATCTTTTTTGATTTAGAAGCAGATGAAAATGAACAGCATCCGCTGTTTGAACATTCTCTGATGGAAAGTTTTTCTTCAGAACTGAATGAATGGTTACCCAAAATTCCTGAAAGTCCTCTTGTAAATCTTTTAGCTACCGCCGAAGGAATGATTAATCTCAAAAATCCTGAATGATTTTTTTGAAAACTTTCCTCTACCTGACAGTGCTTCTAGGATTAATTAGTAGCTAAAAATTGGTAGTCAAAATTTTTAGGGGGGGGAAGAGGTAGTGGTGTTAATTTTCTTGGATTCAGATAATTGTCGAATCTAACTAAGGGTCCATCTTGGGAAGTACAAGAAAATTTTGAGAGATTCAATCAAGTAAACGATGTTTTTAATCGCGCTTTTTGGGATTCTGAAATTGCCACTGATGGTGCACGTGAGTTTTTTAGATCACATCGTGAACCCCTAAAAAAATGGCGTAATGCATCTGGTTTTGAACAGAGGGATTACGCGATTAGAAATGCCGCCTGGCATGTTGCAGATGTTTTTTCTGAAATGCGAGACGCAGATGATTTAAGAGATGGATTTCTTTCACCATTAAGCCAGTTACGGCAGGGTCCTGATGAAGCTTTTGATTTAGGAACTCCGGAACAAGCTTCAAAGACAATCAAGCAAGTATCAAAACTTTTTGGTGCTGATTTAGTTGGCATTTGTGAATTTGATGAACGATGGGTTTACACCCAACGGTACGCACGAAGTTCTAGTAAAGGTAAACCTGAAGGTCTTCCTGTGGGTCTCCCAGAAAACCTTCAAGGGGTCATAGTGATTGGTCAAGCTATGGATCATGATCTTGTTGATACAGTTCCTTCGGCACTTTCAGGTGCGGCGGTTGGTCTTGGGTATTCAAAAGATGCATTAGTGCTTTTAGCAACAGCTCAATGGCTTTTAAATCTTGGCTATTCAGCGGTTCCCACTTTAAATGACACTGCCTTAGCAATTCCTTTAGCAATCCAAGCTGGTCTAGGTGAATATGGAAGGCATGGAATGGTGATAACTCGTGAATTTGGACCAAGAGTCCGGTTTGGCAAAATTTTCACAAATGCTCCAATGGCATTTGATGATCAAGTTGAGTTCGGGGTGACAAAATTTTGTGAAAATTGTAGAAAATGCACGAATGCATGTCCACCCAAAGCAATACCTGATGGCGAACCTTCATCAGTAAAACTAAATTTGTCATCAATTTCAGGTGTAAAAAAATGGTCAGTTGATGGAGAGAAATGCTTCTCTTATTGGGCCAAAATTGTGAGTGATTGCATGATTTGTATGCGAGTTTGTCCTTATAACAAAGACTTCACAAAGTTCCGTCACAAAATAGGTCTACGGCTAGCTTCCACAAGATTAAGGAGCATCATGTTAATTCTTAATGATTTCTTAGGTTATGGAGAGAGACTCAAACCAAAATTATGGTGGAATGGTGAAAGTCGTAGAAAAATTTGATTTTTAAGATTATTCGTTACTCTTCTTCAAGATCCTCTATTTCCTTGTTGAGTTTTTTAATTGTTTGACTCGCTTTTGTTTTAAAAAGAAAAGGGAAAAGAGCATGAAAAAATGCAGCAACTGATGCTATGCCTAAGGAGTAAGAAATTTTGATAGCTCTAAGAGCATGCTCGGACCATGTTTCTCCTACTGATGAAGGATGGTCTGAAAAAATACCGATAATGCACAATACCTAACAAACAGAATTTTAAAAGTATCAGGGAAGGTTAAGACACAGAAAGTGCATTTTCGAGATCTTCTAAAAGATCATCTTGTGATTCGATACCAACCGAAATGCGTATTAGATCTTCAGGAACTTCGAGTGGGGAGCCTGCAACTGATGCATGTGTCATTGCACCGGGATGTTCGATTAAAGACTCTACTGCTCCGAGAGATTCAGCTAATGTGAACACTTTTGTAGAAGCAGAGATTTTTTCGGCTTCTTGGCGACCCCCAGAAACAGTAAATGAGACCATTCCTCCAAAATCTTTCATCTGGCGTTCAGCAATTGCGTGTCCTTTATGATCTTCAAGGCCAGGATAGAAAACTTGCTTGACTTTAGGATGTTGATTCAAAAAATTAACGACAGCTTTGGCATTTTCACAGTGGCGGTCCATACGAACAGCTAGTGTTTTGATCCCCCTTAAAACTAGATAACAATCGAATGGGCTCGGAACAGCTCCAACCGCATTTTGAGTAAACGAGAGATGTTCTATAAGGCTTTCATTATTTGTTGCTACAAAACCTCCCACCACATCACTGTGGCCACCTAGATATTTTGTAGCTGAGTGAACAACAGCATCAGCACCTAAAGAAATTGGTTTTTGTAAATAAGGTGTAGCGAAAGTGTTATCGACTATAAGCAACCCTCCAAGTTCATGAGTTATTTCTGAGATTTTTTGAATGTCCACAATATTAAGTAAAGGGTTGGTTGGAGTTTCAAGCCAAACTATTTTTGTCTCCTCAGTCCAAGCCTCCTTAATTGAATCTGGTTCACTCAGGTCCATTGCCTTATGGGAGATTTTATTTCGACCATATATTTTGTCTATTAGCCTGAAAGTTCCTCCATATGCATCATTCCCTAAGATAATTTCGTCGCTTGGTTCTAATAAACGAAGCAAAGAATCTTCTGCTGCCATTCCGCTAGAAAATGCAAAACCATGTTGTGCGTATTCGAGACTTGCAAGGCATGTTTCATAAGCATGTCTAGTTGGATTCCCGGTTCTTGCATACTCATATCCGAATTTTGGTTGCCCTACGGCATCTTGTGCAAATGTGGTTGACAGTGAAATAGGTGTGACAACTCCACCGTTTCGTGCGTCATGTGGTTGTCCTGCTCTAATTGCGCGAGTCTCAAAACCAAAGCCTTCAGGATCTTCAAATCCTGAAAAAAGGGGATCTCCACCGTGTGTTTTCATTTATTCACCGTTCACTTCATTATCAGGATCTTTATAAAATTTTTCAATATCAGATTTAGAGAGAGTAGTTATAGGTTTCCCTCCATCTAATACCAAAGCAGTTTCTATTTCTTCAAATAATGTAACAATTCTAGGGAAAAGATTTTCTCCTACACCAATTAGTTCAAGAGGTGATTCTAAAAAATCTTTAATAGTCAGTCCGTCACCATTATTTGAATGGTCAGTCAAGATTTCTTTTGAAACAGAACCTATTACTTCGGCTGCTGCTAGTGGAATTTCACCAATGGCTACGGGTAAATGAGAAAGCCCATTTTTTTTCATTGTCGTCAAAGCTGATGAAATAGTTTCTTCTGGTTTACTTAAAAGCGTAAAATTTAAAAACAAAACAG
>PABN01000056.1 GCA_002699555.1 Dehalococcoidia bacterium | reverse complement strand
CCCATTGGTGCCCAAAATTTTGTAGCTAAAACAATTTCTTCTCGTTTCCCTTTAAGCCACTTTCCAATGATTCTCTCTGTGTCACCTATAGTGTCTTTTCCTGAAGCTGGATACATATCAGCTGTATCAATGAAAGTAATACCTTCGTTTTGTGCTTTATTAAGAATTGCATGCGATGTTTTCTCGTCGCATTGGTTTCCAAATGTCATAGTCCCTAAACAAAGTTTTGAGACATTTAATCCTGTTCTTCCTAACTGTGAATGTTCCATTTAAAACACGGTACTAGCGAACTTTGTTTTTTTAATAAACAAATCTCACTTAGAACACTTCGTAAACTGTGCTTATCGAAAATCTTTCAGGAAAAAGTATGGATGTAGAAAAAAAATTAGTCGATTTCGCTGTATCAATAGCTAAAGAAGCAGGAGAATTAACACTTTCACTTTTCAACGACTTAAATCTGGAAATCATTAAAAAATCAGACGGCTCACCTGTTACACAAGCCGATCGGGGCGCAGAACGTTTATTAAGAGAAAGAATCTCAGAATCATTTCCTGAAGATTCCATAATCGGAGAAGAAGAAGAAAATGTTATTGGCTCTTCAGGTCGAACATGGATTTTAGATCCAATAGATGGAACCCAGTCTTTTATTAATGGTGTTCCTTTGTTTGCTAATCTTGTTGCTTTTGAAGACGAACATGGTTCTGCAGTGGGGGTTATAAATCTTCCAGCTATTGGAGAATGTATCTGGGCAGGGAGAGGTTTGGGGTGTTTTGCCGATGGTAAAAAAGCGCAAGTTTCAAATACTGAAACCCTTGATGGTTGTTGTGTCGTTACAAGTGGTGTTGATTATTGGAATTCTTTATCATTTTTTGAGTCTCTCTCAGAATCTGAAACAACTATTAGAACATGGGGAGATGCTTACGGTTATGCATTGGTCGCTACTGGTCGTGTTGATGCCATGGTTGACCCAATTGTTAACCCTTGGGATGTAGCTCCAATGTTGACAATTATTCCTGAAGCAGGAGGCACTTTTACAGATTTCAAAAACATTGAAACTTCTACCGGAGGAAATGCTTTGGCCGCAAATCCTGCAATACATGGTCTTTTAATCGATTTAGTTAACGATTAAGTACATAAGGATCATTTGGCGGTCTACCTATTCCCCTATCACACGTTATTCCTGCTTCAGGTGCGCTTTCTCCATCTGTAAAAAAATCAATAAACTTGTTAAGTCGAGGATCGCTTGCCGTTTCTACCTCTAATCGCCTACCCCATGCGGTTGCTACTATTTGAGACATTTGCTCAGAGTGTGGTGAAAGTAAAATTTTCGTTTTATCTGAAAGCATTGTCGTAAGTTTTACGATCTCCTCTTTTTCGATTTCTGGTTTATAAGTAACCCATACAGCTCCATGTTCTAGAGAGTGGACTGCGGCTTCGTCTAATAATTCGACTTTATAAATCCCACATGTATGCCATATTCCTAAATGGTCTCCCCCAGCAGGCGGGGCTGTTGGGTAGTCAACGTTTTCATCAGTGTGTTCACGTGAAGTTATTACTAAATATTCAACTTCTTCCAACATTTCCTCTGTTGAAATTTCTGAGGATTCATTTTTTTCATTACTACATGAAATTAGTGAAGTTGAAAAAATTACCCCTAATAAGAAAAAAGTTTTAAATTGCTTTTTTTTTGCATTCATAATTTCATCTACACCGTTGTTTTGTCACCTTCAAAAATTTCCACAGAAATACTTCTTTTAGTTAATTCAGAAAGAAACTCAGATGGTTCTACTATTAATGCAAGTGTAGACATGTGATTCAAATTAATTTTTTGTTTTAAAATATATTCTGAAGTCAATGCTGTAACGGATGCTGCAGCTAAAGCTGGATGTTCAGAAACTCCTAAAACAATATTCTCTTGAACACCATTGTTGCTTCCTCTTAATTCAACTCTTATTGCCCCAATTCCCCCTTCGTCGTGAGGTGGGCTAAGCATTGGGAAAAAAGCTGTGAACCTGTCTCTTCGTGTTGCCGCCATTTTTGCTGAGATTCTCGATACTTCTGGAAAAGCATTATGTAAAAGTATTGGATCCGATAGTGCAGCGTGGTAACAGTCTTGAGGTCCTACTGGTTCTGGAAACCATAAAAGTTCTCGACCAGATCCTCCTAACCTTTTATCCCATTTGTCTTCACGCCAACCGAAATACATCCTGCTCAATGCACGATGATGAACCAGAGCACATGCTGGACCTCCAGTCCCCATTTTAGAAACATGAATCTCTTCAGTTTTTTCTAATAAGCTTTTACCGTAAGCAGTTAAAACACAACTCAAACCTGGTGCAAATCCTGTCCCTACCACGACAGGAACACCAAACTCAAAAGCTTCTTTTTCTAGACTTAGTATCGAAACTGTTTCAGATAAACCATCTGAAACAACAACTGTTGGACGTCGCAAGCTAACCGCTTTTTTAACCGCTTCAAGTTGTGTGCCTCTAGGTGATGCCACTATTACTAAATCTGCATCCATGTTTTGCGAAAATGGAAAATGTTCTACTTCGACACGATTACCAAGGGTCTTTGAAGCTACCCCCAGTTTTTCAGGTGATGTATCTCTCAAAATTATTTTGTCAACAGTATTTGATGATAAAAGTTGCTGAGCGACCTTAGTTCCTACAGCTCCAGCTCCTATGACTAGTGCTTGCACTAGTCATTACCAAATTTAGAAACTTTTTTCCACCCACCTGTTTTTTTTTCAACACCAGGTTCTTTCTGAAAACTAAGAGCACCAGCAACTGCAGCCGCAGTCATTATTGCTGCTAAAGCCCGTCTTAATTTATTCATAACGTGGGCCCAGCTGGAATTGAACCAGCGACCTCACCCTTATCAGGGGTGCGCTCTAACCGGACTGAGCTATGGGCCCTTTAATAAATGCAAATCTTAAGTGTTTAACTTTAAGAGTTAAAAACTATGTTGCGATTATGTTGGTGGATTTTTTTCCCCTTCATAAACATTGTCATCTGACTTAAGTTTTCTTTTACGAACTGCTGTTTCTTCTTCAATCATTGTGAATCTAACCCCACCAGTAAGATCACTGATCAAATTAAATAACACAACCAGAACAACTGTTATGGCTGTACCACCAACTACCAAAATAAGTCCACCTAAAAATAAAATCCTTAATATTTGTTCAGAATCAAATTCAAACACCTCAAGTGCAAATAAGTCTTCAATAAAAGACTCGACTTTTTGTATTGTTCCCGCATCTTCAGCCGTATTCCATAAAATCCTTATAGCTATCGTAGATAAACCCCAAACACATGTATAAAAAATTAATCCAACTTTTAATGCTGACCAGGGTTCAATATGACGTATAACTCTTCTTACTTTTCTCACCCTGTAACCGGATTTATTTTCCTTTAGTTTGGATTTTTTATCCATAAACGGATTCAAAAATTTTACTTTGCTACGTGAAGGTGCTTTTCCAGAATCCCACATTATTTCTTCTGGTTGATTTATTATCGATGATTCTCGCGTTTTGTCTTTTTCATCAGATTTCCCGATGAATTTTTTTAACCGGGTGGTCATAGTTAAAACAGGAAAATCTTGACTCTCAGTTTTATCGAAAAAATCGTCTTCTTTTTCAGTCACTATTACAGTTTAGAAGTCCAAGAGCATCCAAACTTGTCGCGTTGAACATAAACAGGTTTGTACTTCGTTTAAACATCAGAATCCGTCGGAGCGGGTGATACTGCAGTTATTATCTCACCCTCTTCAGGTGACATAACTCTTACGCCGGTAGCATCTCTGCCTTGAATAGAAATTTCAGAAACTGCTAATCGTATTATTTTTCCACTTGATGTAACAGCAAGAATGTCATCGCCATCTTTTACTATTAGCGCGCCAGCTACAATTCCTCTGTTTTCAGTGGTTTTAATACCTCTAACACCGAGACCACCTCTTCCTTTTACAGAAAATTCTTCGATCTCAGTCCGTTTTCCAAATCCCTGTGTTGTTAAGTGCAACAATAGTGATCCTTCTTTAGAAACAGCGCAAGAAACAAGATAGTCGCCATCTCTAAACTTCATCCCGTTCACACCTGCTGCGGTTCTTCCCATGGGTCTGACCTTTTCTTCGTCAACACGTAATGTTTGACCTGAAGAAGAAACTAAAAAAATGTGATCTAAGCCATTAGTGGGAACAACACTTACTAATTCATCATCTTCATTTAGCTTGATAGCAATTAAACCTGCTTTTAAAGAAGAGTCATAAGCGGTAAATAATGTTTTCTTTACTCTTCCATTTTTTGTAGCGAAAAATAAAAATCTATTAGTTTCATAGTCTCTTGTATCTACAACTGCTTGGATTTTTTCATCAGGGTGAAGAGGTAACAGATTAACAATTGAAGTTCCTCTTGCGGTGCGACTAGCAGATGGTATTTCGTGTGCTTTTAATCTGTAAACCTTCCCTTTATTAGAAAAAAACAATAAATAGGCATGGGCAGTTGTGTGGATCATGTGAGATAAAGCGTCTTCATCTTTTAGCTTCGCTCCAGTTACTCCCTTTCCTCCTCTACCTTGAGAATTAAAGTCAGATAGCGCCATTGTTTTTACATAGCCAGCTGAAGTCATAGCAAAAATCAACTCTTCGTCGTCAATAAGATCCTCTATATCTAATTCTCCAGGGTCGGGAATAAATTCAGTTATGCGTGGTGTTGAAAATTTTTCTTTCCATTTAAGTAATTCTTCTTTTATAACACTTTTAATTTTCGATTCGTCTGAGAGAATTGCTTCTAAATCAGCAATTATTAAAGATAGTTCCTGCATTCTTTCTTGAAGTGTGCTCTTACCAAGTCGAGTAAGTCTTACTAACTGCATATCTAAAATATGATTTGCCTGAATTTCAGTAAACCCATATTCCTCAGCCATTAAACCCTCTCTGGCTTCAGAACGATCTGCTGAACCGCGAATTAAAGCAATGACATCATCAATGCGTTCTAATGCTTTAATCAAACCTTCAGTAATATGAGCTTCGTCTTGTGCTTTTGAAAGACGGTGCTCACTTCTTCTTCTTATAACAACAATCTGGTGCTCTATATAAGCTTGTAAAATTTCACTAAGGTTAAGTGTTCTAGGAACTCCATCAACTAGAGCTACAGCATTTACAGAAAATGTTGTTTGTAAAGGTGTTCGCTTATACAAATTGTTAAGTATTACTAAAGCTGGTGCGTCCTTTTTAAGAGTAATAACAATGCGAACTACACCTTTTGCAGATTCATCATTAATATCTGCTATTCCTTCTATCTCTCGCGCATCAACAAGATCTCTAATCTTTGACATTATTAGATTTGGACTAGCTTGATATGGAAGTTCACTTACAATAATTCGATTGGTTTTACCATTTTCTTCAATGTCGGTTTTCGCTCTCATACGAATTGATCCGCGTCCAGTTGAATATGCATCTTTAATTCCACTTTTACCAAGTATTAAAGCTCCTGTTGGAAAATCTGGTCCAGGAATAATTTCAATCAATTCATTTATGGTTGCTTCAGGGTTGTCAATAAGATAAACCGTTGCGTCTATACATTCACCCAGATTATGTGTGGGAATGTTGGTTGCTAAACCAACTGCAATTCCTTGGCAACCATTAATTAAAAGATTAGGAATTCTTGCTGGTAAAACTTCTGGTTCTCTGAACTCACCTGAATAATTATCAACAAAATCAATAGTGTTTTCATCAATTCCATCGAGTAATGACATTGCTCTTTGATCAAGTCGACACTCTGTGTAGCGAGGGGCAGCAGGAGAATCATCTGGTGAATAACCAAAATTTCCCTTCGCTTCAATTAAAGGATCTCTAAGGCTGAATGATTGTCCCATTCTTACCAAAGATGAATATATAGCTGCATCTCCATGTGGATGATATTTACCCATTACTTCACCAACCACACGAGCGCATTTTATTGTTGGCCGGTCAGGTCTAGCTCCCAGATCATACATACCCCAAAGAATTCTTCTATGCACAGGTTTTAAACCATCTCTAGCGTCTGGCAACGCACGAGAAACAATTACAGACATTGCATATTCAAGAAAAGATTGCTCCATCTCTTCTTGGATTGCGATTGGTTGAATTGACCCAGTTAAAGATTCTTCGTCTACAAATTCACTTTCCGTTTGATCATTTATTTCGTCAGACATTAGATATCAAGAAAACGGACATCGCGAGCATTTGTTTGTATAAATCTTTTTCGGCTTTCAACATCTTCTCCCATTAGCGTTGAAAATACTTCATCCGCAACAGCGCCCATTTCAACTGTTACTTGCAAAAGACTTCTTCTAGTGGGATCCATTGTTGTGTCCCAAAGTTCATCAAAATCCATTTCTCCTAAACCTTTTAGACGCTGAAATTCTTTTTTATGGTCAGGTTTTTCGTTTAAAAAATTATTTTTAGCGTTCTCATCTTTTAAATATATTTTTTCTTTACCGACAACTGTTGAAAATAAGGGCGGTTGCGCAATGAATATGTGTCCAGCATCAACTAATGGTTTCATTTTTCTATAAAAGAAAGTTAAAAGCAGAGTTCTTATATGACTTCCATCAACATCTGCATCACAAAGAAGAATAACTTTGTGGTAGCGAATTTTTTCTAAATCAAACTCATCATCTCCAAAACCTGCACCCAAAGCTTGAATCATTGTCTGAATTTCCGAATTTTGTAACATTCGATCAGCACGTGCTCTCTCAACATTTAATATTTTTCCTCGAAGTGGCAAAATTGCCATTGTCTTTGGATCTCTTGCCTGGATAGCAGAACCGCCTGCAGAATCACCTTCAACAATAAACAGTTCTGACTCTCGTGGATCCCGAGAGGAACAATCCTTAAGTTTTTCGGGCATTCCAGCTCCATCTAACGCTGATTTACGCCTTGCAGAACGTCGCGCATCTTGAGCCGCTAAGCGCGCACGTTGTGCATTAATTGCTTTTTGTAAAATAATTTTTGCTTCGGCTGGATGTTCTTCAAGCCAATCTGACAATTTTTCATTTGTGGTTTTTTGGACCAACGAACGAATATCTACATTGCCTAATTTAGATTTTGTTTGACCTTCAAACTGTGGCTCTCCTAAACGAACGCTGATAATTGCAGTTAGTCCTTCTCGAATATCTTCACCTTGCAAGTTGTCTTCGTTGTCTTTTAGTAAGCCCCTCTTTTTTGCATATTTGTTCATAACACCAGTTAGTGCTGTTCTGAATCCCTCTTCATGCATTCCACCTTCAATTGTGTTGATTCCATTAGCGAATGAATGAAGTCCATCAGTGTTAAAACCTGTATTCCACTGGAATGCTATTTCAACTTCTTGTTCTTTTTCTTGTGCCTCAAAAAAACCAACTTTTGCAAAAAGTGATTCTTTGCTTGCGTTTACGTGTTCAACAAAATCTTTTATTCCACCGTCATATTTATAAACAATTTCATTTTTATTTACAGCTTCTTCTCTTAAATCAGAAAAACTTATTTGTAAACTTTTATTTAAAAAAGCCATCATTTGAAATCTCTCTAAAAGAGTTTGTGCGCGAAAATTTATTTCTTCAAATATTTCAGAATCGGGCCAAAATCTTACCGTGGTTCCAGTTCTACCATTTGGAGCTTCACCTGTCTCGTGAAGTTTGGTCTCTAAGTTTCCACCCGAAGAAAACTCCATGTAATGCCGTTTTTCATCTCTATCAATTTCAACTTCTACTTTTACAGAAAGAGCGTTCACTACAGAAATGCCTACACCGTGAAGACCACCAGAAACCTTGTAGCCATCTCCTCCGAATTTTCCTCCGGCGTGAAGTTTTGTGAAAACAACTTCAGCGGCAGACATGTCTTCCTCTTGGTGGTGTTTTCCTACAGGAATACCCCTTCCATTGTCACTGACTTGACAGCCGCCATCAGGCAATATTGTCACAGTAATTTCTGAACAATGGCCAGCCATTGCTTCATCTACGGAATTATCTACTACTTCCCAAACCAAATGGTGTAGTCCTGAGGGTCCAGTTGAACCAATGTACATTCCAGGTCTTTTACGAACAGCTTCTAAACCTTCTAAAACAGTTATTTGTGATGCGTTATAAGTGTTTTCAGTGCTGCTCATTTAATACCGTTTTCAGCTGCATTTTTTACTTGAAAAATAATACGTTTTTTAATATAAAACCGCAGGTCAGAGGGTAATAACACAACCTGATCAGCATAGCATTTATATGCTGTTTTGGGGTGTCAAAAAGGCCGCAAAAAGCTTTAATTAAAAGTTTTTTAATTAACTATTTAGATGTTGTTCTAACTCTAATTGAAGTTACTTTTTCATCTCCAATAAGTCTTGTTATTTTGTCTAAAAGTTGCTTCTCTAACCATTTGATTTGGCTTGCCCAAGCTGGATCATCCACACGAACAATAAGCTCAGAACCACTAATTGCAACAGCAGAAATTTTTGCCGCTAGATCACTTCCAACAATTTCTTCCCACTGCTCAACAATAGAAGTAACGACATTAATATCTGGTGTTCCAAAATCTTTAAGAAGTTGTTCTAAAACAAAACGTAAATGAATTGGTTCTTTATTAACCACTTTTAATTATTCCTTCTATCACGTGATATTTATAGTCAGCTTTTACTCCAATTGGCAATTCACCAGTTGTGGTTAAAACTGCTTGTTTTTTAGGAAGTAAGTCAATAAGAATTTGACACCTTTTGTCATCAAGTTCTGAAAAAACATCATCTAAAAGAACAATTGGTTCGGTTTCTGTGGTTTTTTTAACAATTTCATGGCCGGCAAGGCGTAGACCTAAAGCTAAAGATCTTTGTTCTCCTTGAGATGAATGATTTTTAGCTAATAACTTGTTTACTTTTATACCGATTTCATCTCTGTGGGGTCCCATTGTTGTTATTCCTCTTCTAATGTCTGTCTGTCTTTCGGTTTGAAGGGTTTCGAGTAGTTTTTCTTTTTCCCAAAGTTGTTCATATTCAAACAAAACCGTGTCTTGGTTATTTGTGAATTTATTTAATATGGTTTCAATTTCAGGTTTCAATTTTTCTAAAAGTTTTATTCTTTCTGAGGCTAATTGTTGTCCGCTCTCAGCAAATTTTTCATCCCAAACGTTAAGAGTTGTTTCAATTTCAGTTGTTAGTTTTCCTTTTGCTTGTTTTAATAGCGTGTTTCTTTGTTTTAAACATTTTTCAAAATTACTTTTAATTACTTGGTTTTTGTTATGTAAATCAAGAAGTAATTCATCTAAATAATTTCTTCTTTCACCTGGGCTCCCTTTTATTAGAGAAAGATCTTCAGGCCCAAAAATTGTTGTTTTGATTTTTTCTTGTAATTCTTTCTTTTTGTTTATTTTTTTTCCATTAATTTGAAGTTGGTTTCTTCCGAAATTATTAAGTTCTACTTCTAGGGTTGTTTTTATTTTGTCTTTTGAAACTTCAGCTCTTAATATCGCTTTTTCTTTGTTTTCAAAAATTAAGGCTTCGTTTGGTGCACCACGAAAAGATTTTCCTTTAGAAAACCAGGCAATTGCTTCAAGTAGATTTGTTTTACCGTTTCCGTTATCACCAGTTATTAGTGTTATTCCTTCATTAAAAAGAAGGTGTGTATTCTCATAATTTCTAAAGTTTGTTAGCCAGAGTTGGCTTATAAACATTTTAAGAAACTCTTACAGGCATTAATAAATATAAAAATGTTTCTTCTTCTAGCCCTTTTAAAATCGCTGGTTTTAAAGCATCTGTTGTTTCTAATACAACTTCTTCTGTTGAAATAACATCTAACCCATCAATTAAATAATCTGGGTTAAAAGCTACTGTTATTTCTTCTCCAGAATAACTTCCTTCAATTGTTTCAGTTGCTTGACCGATGTCTTGTTCAATGGCCAGTAGTTCGATTTTTTTCTCTGACATGATTAGACGAACTGGTGTTGCTTCTCGTGCTAATAGTTTTACTCTTTGTAATGCACCAAGTGTTTCTTCTCTATTAATTACAAGTTTGTTTTTGTTTTTTTCTGGGATAAGTCCTTTGTAATTAGGAAACTCCCCTTCTATTAGTCTTGTAACAATACTTATATTTTCAATTTTGAAAACAGCTTCTTTTTCTCCTAAAACAACAGTTAATTCTTTACCTTCATTTAGAACACGTTTAACTACATCCAAAGCTCTTGATGGCACTAATACAATTTCATCTCTACTCAAAATTTCTGTTCCAGGAATATCTCTTATAGCCATGCGATATGAGTCTGTAGCAACCAATCTAAGCCCATCTTGTTCAGCTGCTAATAAAACTCCAGTTAGAATTGGTCGTGCGTCATCTAAACTTGCTGCTTTAACCACTTGTTCAAAAGCATTAGCCAAACTGTTTGTGTCAAGTTTTGCTTCATTTCCGCCTGGTTCTTCAAACTTAGGAAATTCATCAACTGGAAGTGTTCTGATATTAAATTCAGATTTTCCGCTTTTTATTTGTATTTCTTCTTCTTTCATGACAAAAGAAATTTGTCCATCTTCCAAAACTCTGCTTATATCAGCAAGCAAAGCTCCAGGAATAACAACTTTGCCGTCTTGTTCACCACCAACTTTTAGTTCAATACGAATTGTTAAATCTAAATCGCTGCCAAGGACAACAAGTTTGTCTTTTTTTAATTCCATAAACAAACCAGATAAAACTGGATTTGTTCCACTTCTATTTGGGGTTGCTTTTTTTGCTAATGAAAATGTTTTTTCTAAAACTTCTTTTTCACATTTAAATTTCATATATAACTTCTTTGTTTTTTCTTAACTTAGTAGATGTAATAAGTCTTGTGGATTGTGGATAAAGGTTTATTTTTGCAGGTCAATACGTGTTTGACAATCCACTTTCAATTCACAGCTTTCCACAAAAAAAATATTTAAAAAGTCCCCATGTGGATAAATTATTTGTTGTCACGTAAAGCTGAAATTAATGCAGTTACTTGATCATATATTTCTCTTCTTTCTGCCATTAAACCTTTAATTTTTTCAACAGCGTGAATAACAGTTGTGTGATCACGACCACCAAACTCTCTTGCAATTCCTGGGTAACTTAAATCAGTTAATTCTCTAAAAATATACATTGCTACTTGTCGTGCTGTAACAAGCGGCCTTCTTCTACTTCCGCCTATTAATTCTTCTTTTGAAAAACCATACATTTCTGTTGTTTGTTCAAAAATTAATTCTGGTGTAATTGGTCTTGGTGCGTTTGAACTAATTAGATCCCCTAAAACAGTTATTGCAAGAGCTTTTGTACAGGGTTCATGATTTAAGTTTGCATATGCTGACACCCTTGTTAATGCACCTTCTAATTCTCTAATGTTTTCTGTAATGTTTTCAGCAATGAATTGTAAAACTTCATCAGGAACAAGTATTCCTCCTGGGTTTTCTTCTGTTTTTTTACTTAAAATAGCTAGTCGTGTTTCAAGGTCTGGTGCTTGAATGTCTGTAACAAGTCCCATTTTAAAACGGCTGCGCAATCTATCTTCTAGTGTTGGAATGGAATCAGGTGGGCGGTCGCTTGAGAGAACAATTTGTCCGCCAGCTTGTTGAATTGTGTTAAAAGTGTGGAAAAACTCTTCTTGAAGACCTTCTTTTCCTTCCATAAATTGAATGTCATCTACAAGCAAAACATCAATTTCCCGAAAGTGTTGCTTAAACTCTGGGAGGGTTTTGTTCCTAATGGCCTCAACAAAACGATTCATAAATGTTTCACTTGACACATAGCGAACTTCATGATTTTTGTAGTGATCGGTTACATAATTACCAACTGCTTGTAAAAGGTGTGTTTTACCAAGACCAGCGTCACCATAAATAAACAGAGGATTGTAAGAGCGTCCAGGGGTTTCAGCTACTGCTAAAGCTGCGGCATGTGCAAACCTGTTGGATGAACCTATAACAAAGTCATCAAAGGTGTATTTGAATGTTTTTGTTCCTGCGGTTTTTGTTTCGTTTTCTTGAGTTAAAGAAAGATTGTCAAGTATTTTGTTGTCTTCTTTTCCTTCCAAGGGGTTCATTATTAAATCATTTTCAACCTCTTCTATATTTTGTAATATAATCCCCTCCTCGTTTTCTTGAGCTTCTTCTAGTTGTTGTGATTGAAGAAGGGGTTCAGTTACAACATTTACAGCAATTTTAAACTGATCGTCACTTATTTCAGAAAGTGTTTCTGAAACAAGTTTTTTGTATCTTCCTTCAATTCGGTCTCTAACCACAGTGCTTGGAACTTGAATAATGAGATAATCATTTTTTATTTCCACTGGTGTTACAGAGCTAAAAGTAACTTGCCAAACAACTTCAGAAACTTGAGATTTGATTGCTGTAGCGCAAGATTCCCATAAAAATGTTGCATTTTCTTCGATAATTTCTTCCAAAACTTCTCCTCTTTATTATCCACAGGTGTGGATTCTGGTGTGGAAAGAAAGATGAAGAATTTATATTTCTAACAAGATTTTCTTTCGCGCTACTAAGTCGAAAAACGTAGCATCAGACATCTACTTATAAGCAAAGCGGGCGGTTAATTAATATTTTTAACCCTTATTAGTAGGTGATTGTTTTCTGTGTATAAATGTAGTTATTTTTACACAGCTTATTTTTTTTGCTTGTGTATTACTTTCCGGTTGGTGTCGCGGTAGCTCTGACATACGATCAATAGTTGTACTGTTTATTAAACGCGAGATAGACAGTCGTTGCTAAAAAAATAAAAGATTTTTATTTGTTACAATTCGCATATTATTTCTACAAAATGCGGGTTTATACAGGAGTTAAATTTAATGAAACGAACTTTTCAACCAAATAATCGAAGGAGATCAAGAAAACACGGTTTCCGACACAGAATGCAAACACGAGCAGGAAGGGCTGTTCTTAAAGCCCGCCGGCAGAAGGGTCGAGCTCGGCTTTCCGCTTGATAGGTCGTTTGCACTACAAGCGCGATTTTAACAATCTTCGTATTAATGGAAAAACAGTAAAACGAGGGTGTTTGATCGTTATTTTTAATCCCTCTGACAATGTTTCAGACGGTATTAGAGTCGCATTTGCTGTAGGGCGATCTGTGGGTGGCGCTGTTGTTAGAAATCGTATTAAACGAAGACTTAGAGAGGCTTTTTCCAGGATGCTTTTAAAAAACAAATCAATTCCGAATGGTGATTATTTGATAAGGGTTTTTCCAGGTGTAAACAATAAAAGTTTTATTGGTTTATCCGAGGATTTGGAAAGAAGTATCGAATATTTAAGAAAAGGCGATGATTAATTTGTCTAATTACTTTTCAAAAAATTCTTATAGGTCTAATAGGAATTTCCTAATTAAAACAATTGTTTCTCTAATTGGTTTATACCAATCAGTTTTTTCTGGAAGAACTAGTACATGTAGATTTGTTCCTTCATGTTCAAGTTATGCAATTGAATCTTTTGATAAAAAAGGCTTTTTTAAAGGGTTTTTTCTGACAATTAAAAGAATTATTAGATGTAACCCATGGGGTGGTTATGGATTTGACCCTGTTCCTGAAAATAAAAGGCGATTAAATGTTTGATTTACTAGCCAATTTATTGTCTTGGTTTTATGATTTTTGGCCTTCATATGGCATGTCTATAACACTTTTAACAATATTAATAATGATTATTCTCACCCCTTTGACACTGAAACAAACCCGTTCAATGATCAAGATTCAACACGTTCAACCAGAGTTAAAAAAGATTCAAAATAAATATAAAAACGATAAAGAAAGAATGAATAAAGAGGTTATGGCTTTTTATACAGCCAATAATGTAAATCCTCTTTCAGGGTGTTTACCTCTTTTTGTCCAGGCACCAGTTTTTCTTGTTTTATATAACGTTATTCGTGGATTAACCAGACGTCTTTCTAATATTGGTGAACATACCGGTTGGGTAGTTGGGCGATTTAATCAAGAAATTTCCGTTCCACCTAGCAGGTTGGAAGTTTTTTATCCTGACTACATAGATCAGCAAAGCGCTTTATTTAATGATTTAAGTCAAGAAAAAGAAATGGTTTCTTGGGGAGTTGATCTTGCTAGGTCTGCTAGTGATGCACTTTCTGATGGCTTTGTTACTTCATTGCCTTATTTTATTTTAATTTTGTTGGTTTTTGTTTCTTCTTGGTATCAACAAAAACAAATCCGTGGAAGAAACCAACAAGCTGCTATTAGCCCTCAACAGCAGATGATCTTTAAAGTAATGCCATTCTTTTTACCGGTTATTTCATTTAGTTTTGATGCAGCTCTTGTTGTTTATTTTGTTATTTCTAATCTGTACAGAATTGTTCAACAAGGCTATATAACTAGAAAGTTTTATGGTGAAAACGCAACTAAAGAAAGTGTTGTTGTAAGTGCTCCATCGGAAAATATTGATAAGTCTGAAGTAAAACAAAAGGTAGATAAAGAAAAAAACAAGGTTAAATCGCACAACAATCAGACTTCTTCTACAGAGGCTAAAAGAAAAAGAACCACAGCAGGTAATAATGAGAACTATTCTCATTCAAATGAAAAAAAGACTACAAAAATAAGCAAAAAAGAAAAAAATAAACAAAAAAATAATATTGATTCAAATGTTAAAAAGCCTATAAACACAGGAAGAATCACACCTTCAGGCACAAATGTGCCTAGAAGTAATAAAAAACGTAAGAAAAAGAAAAGGAAATAATTATGGAGTGGATCGAAACAACGGGGTCCACCGTTGACGAAGCTAAAGATCGAGCATTAGATCGTCTAGGTATTGCAGAAGACGATATGCAGTTTGAGATTATTGAAGAAGGTAGCAACTCTTTGTTTAGGTTAAAAAGAAAAGAAGCGCGATTACGTGCAAGGGTGAAACCTGTAAATACAAGACCCAAATTTGAGCGCAAACCTAGGAATAAAAAACAAGGTAGATCTGGAAATAAAAATGGTAATTCTGTAAACACTAGGAATAATAAATCTGGGAAAAATTCAAAAAAGGATGAACCTAGAGAAAGTAACAAAAAAACTGCAAATAATAATAAAACTGATAAGAATGCGGCAAACACAAGAAAAAAGCGCGATACTGATATCAAATCCACAAAGAAAGGGAGTTCTAAAACAGATTCTAGAGCCCAAAATAAAGGCGAAGAGACTGTGAAAAAAAATAAGATGAATCTTGAAGAACAAGCTGAAATAACAGAAGACTTTGTGTCTGGTCTTCTTGAAAGAATGGATTTACAGGCGCGTGTTGTTAGTTCGATAGAAGACAATCGAGCTGTTGTCCAGGCGCAGGGATTAAACCTTGGGTTAGCTATTGGGCCTAGGGGAGAAACGGTTCGTGCAATTACGCAACTTGCACACACTATGATCCAACGTATTTCAGATGGTGAGGCAGAAGGTAAATTAACTGTAGATATTGGCGGTTATAGGGAAAGACGAAGGACTTTTTTGGCTGAATTTGCTGTGAATCAAGCAAATGAGGTTATAGAAGATGGAAATCCAGTATCTCTTGATCCTATGAATGCTTCTGATCGAAAAGTAGTCCACGATGCAGTTTCTGACATAGAGGGTGTTACAACTCGTTCGGAAGGCTCAGATTACGATCGTCATGTCGTAATAACTGTTGATGAAACGTAGTGATAAAACCTTTAAAACACTTCGAAACATTCTTGATTTAGCTGTATCTGAAGGTTTCTTAACTAATAATGCAGCGCAAGATGGGATAGATCACAGCAAAGGGTATTTATTCTCACACGAGAACTCACCTTTTCTTAAAGGCTTTAAAAATAAAGATTTAGCTATTGATTTAGGTAGCGGAGGAGGATTACCTGGTTTAGTTTTAGCTACTTTCACAGATTTTTTTTGGTTACTGGTTGATCGAAGTGAAAGAAGGTGTTCTTTCTTAAAGAAAGCTGTTTTAGATCTAGAGTTAAACAAAAGAGTAGAAGTTATTGAGTGTTCAGCTGAAGAATTAAGTCGAAGTGGATATAGAGGAAAAAGTAGACTTGTTACAGCTAGAAGTTTTGGGTCTCCTGCTATTACAGCTGAATGTGCAAGTCCTTTATTAAGAGATGATGGCTTGTTTATAGTTAGTGAACCACCTGTCAACAACACAACTAATAATGAAGATAGATGGCCTGTAGAAGGGTTGTTAAATCTTGGTTTAAAGCAGAAAGAAAAATGGCATACAGGGCTAGCAGGTTATAGATCCTTTGTTTGTGCTGCTAAATGCCCGGAAATTTATCCTCGTCGGTTTAATAAAATAACTAAAAACCCTGTTTTTTACTAGTTATTTCACTGTTTCACGTGAAACACTCAAAAAAAGAGTTTCACGTGAAACACTAATTTTTAAGGGTACTTGTTTGTTTTTAGTTATTAGGTAGTGTGTGGTCAATGTCAATTATTTCTCCGGATGATGTTCAATCAGTCGACAAAAAAAGTCCCAGAATTATTGCTATTGCTAATCAAAAAGGTGGCGTGGGTAAAACAACTACAACAATAAACCTTGGTGCAGCTATTGCTGAAAGTGGAAAAAAAGTCTTAATTGTAGATTTAGATCCTCAGTCAAACACAACAACAGGTTTAGGTGTTTCAACGAAAGACCTAAATTCTTCGATATATCAGGTGATTATTGAAGAAAATACTGCTTCTGAGACGATTGTGAGTGTTGGTATAAAAAATCTCTATTTATTACCTTCAAATTTAGAGTTAGCAGGAGCTGAAATAGAACTTGTAACTGCCTTTAGTAGAGAGCAGAGGCTTACACGTGCACTGGATGAAGTTGTTAATGATTACGACTTTATTATTATTGATTGTCCGCCAGCTCTTGGCCTTTTAACTGTTAATGCTTTGTGCTTTGCAAATGAAGTGATAGTCCCAATTCAATGTGAATATTATGCATTGGAAGGTCTTGGTCAATTAGTAGGCAATGTTGATTTAGTTAAAGCAAATTTAAATCCTGATTTAGAAATATCAAAAATTGTTTTAGTTATGTATGACTCGCGTACAAAAATTTCAAAACAAGTAGCTGATGAAGTTAGGGAATATTTTGGTGAACGTGTTTGTGCTCAGGTTATCCCTAGGTCAGTTCGTCTTTCCGAAGCACCGTCCTACGGTCAACCGATAACAGTTTTTGACCCAACTTCACGGGGCTCAGTTGCTTATAAAGAGTTAGCTAGGGAGGTTTTATATGAGTAAAAAATCTGGTTTAGGTAAAGGTTTGTCAGCATTAATTCCTGATTCTACAAGTAGTCAAGGGGGGGATTTAGTTGACACAAATAGATTTGAACAAGATCCATTTGTAATACCTGGAACTGAGTTAAGAGAAGTTCCTTTGGGTGATATAGAAAGAAATCCTTATCAACCTAGAACTGTTTTTGATGATGAAAAATTATCAGAATTAACCACATCAGTTAAAGAAGTGGGTGTTCTCCAACCAATTTTACTCCGCGAACAAAATGATCATTATGAATTGATAGCTGGTGAAAGAAGGTGGTTGGCAGCAAGGAGAGCTGGACTGTCGTCTATACCAGCTGTTGTTAGAAGAATTCAAGATATTGAATCTTTTGAGCAGGCAATTATCGAAAACCTTCATCGTGAAGATTTAAATCCAATTGATGAGGCTGTTGCTTTTCATCGCCTTATGGATGAATTCAGCATGACTCAACAGCAAGTTGCTGAAAGAGTTGGAAGAAGTCGTTCAGCTGTTGCTAACTCTTTACGTCTTTTACAGCTTTCACCGGATGTACAGAGATTAATAATGGATGGTGCTTTAAGTGCTGGCCATGCAAGGTGTTTAGCAGGTGTAAATGATATAAAAATTCAAGAAAAACTAGCATCAAGGGTTATTTCAGAAGCTCTTTCAGTACGCCAACTTGAATCTATAGTTAATGATTTAAATGATGAAGATAATTATGCAAGTAAAGAACGAGTAGTTTCAGGAACTTCAGTCAAAGAAGCTGCTTATCTTGAAGTAGAAAAAGTTTTGTCAGAAAAATTTGATACCAAGGTTTCTGTTGTTTCAAGGGGAAAGAAGGGGCGACTAGTAATTGAATTTGCTGATCAAGACGATCTTCAAAGGATATTCAATATTTTAGAATAAATATAAGTCTTAATTTATATTTATTCAACACACTCTAAAGGATCCTTAAACCATTTTGAAATAGCTTCAGTTAAACCTGCAGCTATTTCGTTCGTCTTTTCTACGACTTCTCCGGGCGGTCCGAGAGTACAGAGAACAGCCGGCATTTTCGTCGCCCTTAGTATCGGTAACTGCATTCCATTTATTGTTGGTTTTACATTCATAATTTCTGCAATTGTTTTTAAACATTGCGAAGCTAAGCGAAAACCGCCTTCACTTTGAGAATTATTTGTTTTGAAATAACTAAATGTACAACAAGAATCATTCTCGATTTGGAGGCCAATATACATTTCAGATTCAAATCCATTTGCGGTTTTAGCTTGTACATCTTCATCTGGATTATTTAAGTCAATTACTTTTGCCCCTTTTTGTCGAAGCATGCGAGCTGTTGCATTTGCCAGAGTTCCACTATTGCCAAAGTGGCCAACAACTAAGTGACGAGATTTTAACTCAGTGTTTTGAACTCTTAAATTTTCAATTTCTTTAATTTTAGAAATTTGTGTACCAGGAGTTTCACGACTTTTTATATTTTGAAGATTTCGAATAGTTTCATGACCAGCAATACCGTCTTCTATAAGACCGAAATTTTTTTGAAAATCAATTAGTGCATTGACTGTCTGAGGTCCGAAAATTCCATCTATTCGGCCTACATCAAAACCTAATTTTCCTAATTGTGTTTGTAATTCAAATACGTCGTCTCCTTTGAGCATTGGAGATTGAAGATAAAGCTGTCTATTACCTAGTTTGAATGCTGCTTCTAATAAAACTGCCCTTGTAGTTTCATCTAATACCCCGCTTGTTTTAAGGCCTCTAAGCTTTTGAAAATCTTTTAGTTTTTCTTGTGTGTCGGGACCAAATTCTTTTTTAGTTACTTCAAAGCTGTTAATCGAAAAGCCTAAATTTAATAAGCGGATTTGTAGAGAATGAACCTCGTTTCCAGTGTCTCCAACTTCTAAAGTGTTTTTGTTTTGCACAACATTTTTCTTGAGTTAATTGTTGCTAAATGAACTCTGACAATGCATCCAGCAATTGATGTTTTCCTTGAGCTCCAACTAGACGTTTTACAGGTTCTCCATTATTGAAAACAATTAAGGTAGGGATGCTCATTATTTCAAATTGTTGAGCTAATTCGGGTGCATTATCAACGTCTACTTTCGCGATTTTTATTACGCCTTCTTGTTCGTTAGCAATTTCTTCTAAAATCGGTGCAATCATTTTGCAGGGTCCACACCATTCGGCCCAAAAATCTACAAGGATTGGTTGATTTACTGAATTAATTTCACTGTCAAAATTTTCTGTTGACAGATTTGTGATAGCCCCACTCATTATTTTCTCCATTAATAGTTAGTTACTTAAGGATTTTTACACTTTATAGATGCTTAATGCTGAACACCTTCGGAATTTTTTTGTTTGCATTACCTTTACTAGTTTTCTAACCAATGTTCTGCGTCAATTGCCGCCATACATCCTGACCCCGCGGCAGTAATTGCTTGTCTATATTTGTGATCCTGTACATCACCACATGCGAAAACGCCTTCAACATTTGTTTTTGTGCTTTGTGGTTCTGTTTTTATATACCCCAAGTCATCTATTGAAAGTTTGTCTATGAATAGTGAGGTGTTTGGTTTATGACCTATAGCAATAAAGATTCCTTCTAAATTAAGTTCTGTTTCTTCAAGGGTTATTGTGTTTCTAATTTTTACACCTTCAACTGAATTTGAACCAATAATTTCTGTCACCTCAGAATTCCAGAGAAAGTTTATTTTAGGATTTTCATGAGCTCTTTTTTGCATGATTTTTGATGCTCTTAATTCATCTCTTCGATGGATTACAGTTACTTCAGAGGCAAATTTTGTTAAAAAGGTAGCCTCTTCAATAGCTGAGTCGCCCCCACCAACAACAGCAATCTTTTTATCTTTAAAAAAGAAACCATCACATGTTGCACATGTTGATAGACCATGTCCTAATAGTCTTTTTTCACCTTCAACTTCTAGCATCACTGATTGAGCACCCGTTGAAATAATTAGTGCGTCTGCAGTATGTGTTGGAGAGTCTTCGTCAGGGTTACCTATCCAGATTTCAAAGGGTTTTTTTGTTAGGTCTACTTTGCTAACTTTTCTCGTTGAAAAAATAGCACCAAATTTTTCTGCTTGGGCTTTCATGTCAGCCATTAATTGTGGTCCCATGATGCCTTCAGGAAAACCAGGAAAATTTTCAACTTCAGTTGTAAGCATTAATTGTCCGCCTGGTTGATCTCCTGTGGAGGATGGTTCTCCTTCTATAACTAAAGGATTTAATTCAGCACGTGCTGTATAGATGGCTGCAGTTAAACCTGCTGGACCGGATCCTATTATTATTATTGCTTTGTGACTATCTGACATCTTTGTTCCAACCGGTTGAATTATTGTTGCTTTTCATTTTCCCTTTTTTCACTATTAGAAGACCTAAAGAACAGGAAAATGAACCCAATAAAATAAATGCTAACCACGAGCCTCCAGGTATTGACTGGTCAACAATTTTAAAAATAGCAATGCAGAAGAGGACTAATGCTGTAAATATACAAAGTAAGACTGCTAGCCCATAAATAATCCATTTGGAAGATGAAATTATTGGATCAGTTGTAAATGAACGAAATTGTGAAACTGTTTTAATAAATTTGTTAGTTATTGAAGCAGTCAAGTTTTCATTTTGATTATTAGTTTTCATGTAATCAGTTTTTTACTGTGAAACAAATACCTATTACACCTGGCCCGCCATGACTTGCAACTACTGGTCCAAGTGCACTTACTCGTATTGTTGTTTGATCTATTAGACCTTCAAGAGTATTAAGAAAATCATCTAGGTCTTCAGCTCTAGCATGCATTACAACCAGATTTTCCATATTGCCTTGAAATTCAGATAATTTGTCGCGAAGCCATAGTAGAGATTTTTTTCTTGTTCTTTGCCTTCCAGCTTCTTCTACTATTCCGCTACTAACATCGATAAGTGGTTTTATAGAAAGCATGCTTCCAAGTAAGGCTTGTGCATTACCAATTCTTCCACCCTTTTTAAGATTTTCTAAAGTATCTATAGCTGCATATACATGTGTTTTTGAACGTAAATCATTTAGGAGTGCAAGTATTTCATCAACTGAATGATTGTCTTGGGAAGCTTTTGCAGCTTCTAAAACCATCGTGCCTAATCCGCCTGTTACAGATTTACTGTCAAAGATACGTATATCTTTATCGCCTAATTCGCGCGCTCCTGCTTCAGCCGCTTGGATTGTTGCAGAAAGTTCGCTTGACATGTTTATACAGATAACAGTTTCGGCTCCTTGTTCAAAACATTCTTCAAAAGCCGTTTTAAATGCACCAGGGGAAGGTGCAGCAGTTTGAGGAACATCTTCACTATTATTCATTCTTTCGTAGAACTCATCTGCCCCAAGTTCAACACGGTCAATTAATTCTTCTTCACCAAATCTGATGCTTAATGGGACTATTGAGATTCCTAATTCTGAAGTTTCTTCGTCAGAAAGGTCACTACCACTATCTGTAACAATTCGAATTTTCATATTTCCTCCTGCATATGAATGGATCGTAGTCGCCGGGAACGTAACCACCAGAATGCGAGGAAAAAAACAGCACCAACAAAAAGTATTATTCCTACACCTGATAGACGAGTTGTTCTTATTAAAAGTGAATTCGAGTCTAACTGCAACAGATGTTCTTTATCCGGAGATCTAATACCAATACGGATTTGAGAATCTCCAGATGTGCGAGAACTGACAGGTATCTTTATTTTGTTTGTACCAGGTCTTAGTCTTACTTCTAATGTTTGTCCTTCAGGGAAACTGATACGCCCATCACTTTGAAGTATCAGTACTACATTCGCTTCATGACTTAGGTTATTTTGAAGAGTAAAAGGTAGTTCTGCTTTTCGACTTGTCAGTCGAACGTTTTGGTTTTGAGGACTTGTAAATCCATCGATTACTTTAACTATTTCCTCATAAATTGTTGTGAAGTATTTAGATGCCTTGTTTTCGTTTAGTTCATTTGCAGAAGTTGTATCGAGAAGTTCATAAAGAAAAGAAGTATTGGGATGAGGTTCTCCTATGACTTCCGAATAAGCGTTGATTGCTGCTTTTGCAAGGTTCTGATTAGGAACTCTACTAGTAATATCTTGTGGTGATTTATTCCACAGAATGTATTTTGTTTTATCTAACGGCTGATCTTTTTCAATGTGATCAACAAGATCAGCAATTGGTTTTATATCTACGTAAGGGAGTTTTTTTATAGATGTAAAAATTTGGTTCATAATATTTTGAGACATATCATTTGGAATTTTTATTATGAAATTTTTTTCTCTTTTAATTTCGTCCATTGCGAGCAAAGAAAGGTCCGCGAGTAAGACATCTACATCTAACGTTCTGTCTGATAATTCATTCAGATAGGAATTTATTTTTTTGTCTAATACAAGAACTTCAAAAATATTTCCATTTTCCCCTTCTATAAAAATTAATGGATTTCCTTCTTTTTCTTTTCTTGGCTTGGGGTCAATGTGAGAAAGTTCTGTAATAAAAGTTTTGACACCAACTTTATTTAGTGCCTCAAGAGTTTCTATAACAGCGCCGTTTGAGATAAAAGAAAATGAACGATCAGGTTTGATTTGGAGGTGATTATTTATTTGAAGATCTCCTCTTGTTAAAAGATCGTTATAAGTTTCAAAGCGATTAATTGATCGCCATGATTCAGGATCAGTTGTTACAAAAGGTGAAGAGATAATATGTAATTGAGTTTTTGCTAAGCGTTTAAGCTCTAATAGTAGAATTTCATCTTTTGGATTTATTGATTGAGAAAGACCTGACAAGGTAGCCGGCGGCAAGCTAACTGATATCTCTATTTCGGAGTTATTTTTTAATGCTTCTACCAGATCTGTTAACTGATTGATCACTTGTCTATCGAGAACGTAGGTCCCATCATGTTGGAGGGGAGGTTCAGCGGTTATTTCTTTAATGAATGATAAAGAAACAGGTTTCATTGTCTCAGATTCAAATAAATGTATAAGTGGAAATATTAAAGTTTCAGGATCTTTTTGATTTGAGTTAAAGCTTTTTATAACTAAAGGACGAACTGTTCCAGGCTCAGAAAAAACATAATTTTCTTCGTTGATATTTGTATTTACTTCAAAATTTATTTCTTTAGTTTTGATATGTTCTTCAGTTATAGATAACTGAAATGACGACATTTCAGTTTCTGGATTTGTTGCTGTGAAAATTTTGGTAAGTGAATCTCTATTCAATTTTTCTAGTGTGAATATCTTAAGTGAATCTCCTTCTTCTAGATCGTTAATTTGAAGTCTTAACTGGAATGAATCATTAGTTTTTGACCATATGGGTTTTTCAATTAAAGAAATTTGTTTTATTTCATTTTGTGCATTTGCATTTGCATGTGAAAAGAAAACAAAAATTGTTGATATGACAAGCGACGCGTATAAGCATTTCTTAATAAAACTATTTAATGCAAAGAGTCGATTTTTATTAATACTTACAGAATATGGCTTTTAGCCGCTTTTAGTAAGAGAAAAATTTTTAAAGACTTGTTTATAAGGCTCTTATATGACCATAACTTGGCACTACGCTCTTTAAGTGCCGTTGTTGTTTTTGACTGATGAACGTTTTCTTGAACATGTTGCTGGAAAAAAGCATCCTGAGTCGCCTGCTCGTCTTGAAGCAGTTTGGAAAGGTTTAGACAATCTTTTATTAGAAGATGATTTAGTTCGCATCCCACCTCGAATTGTTACAGAAAAAGAACTTTTAAAATGTCACCTAATAGAACACATACAAGCTTTAGAAGCTGTAGATGCAGAAGGGGGAGGGCGTATCGACCCTGATACCAGAATTAGTGAAGGTTCATGGGATGCAGCTCGATTAGCAGCAGGATCAGGTCTTGCTGCAGTTGAAGGATTGATTGAAACTGAAGCAAAGACTGCATTTTGTGCGGTTCGACCGCCGGGACATCACGCGACCTCTAATCGTTCGATGGGGTTTTGTTTAATTAACAACATTGCAATTACTGCAGCATCTTTAATAGCTAAAGGTAAAAAAGTTGCTGTTATTGATATAGATGCTCATCATGGAAATGGTACACAAGAGATTTTTTATTCTGATCCGCGTGTACTTATGATTTCAATTCACCAGTGGCCTTTGTATCCAGGAACTGGTTCAGAAGAAGAAATAGGCGAATCAGACGGACGGGGTTTTACAGTAAATATACCTCTTCCTCCAGGTTCGACAGGAAGTACATATAGATCTGCATTAGATAAAATAGTTGTTCCTCTAGTAGAAGATTTTCAGCCAGATTGGATATTAGTTTCTGCAGGTTTTGATGCACATAGAGATGACCCTTTAACTGATATGGGATTAACT
>PABN01000055.1 GCA_002699555.1 Dehalococcoidia bacterium | reverse complement strand
AGTCTATGTACTTACTGATGGAGATGTAATCAAAGACATAAGAATAGGTGGCCAAGGCTGTTCGATAAGTCAGGCGTCTGCATCAATGATGGCCGAATCAGTTGTCGGTAAAACTTTTGAAGAAGCAAAAAATTTGATTGGAAAATTTAAGGAAATGATGTCAGTCCATGAAAAGAACTTGGACTCTCCGGAATTATCTGAAGATAGTATCGAAAATTCTCTAGGTGACCTTCAAGCCTTAAAAGGTGTTGTGAAATTTCCGGTAAGAATCAAGTGCGCAACCTTGGGTTGGAACGCCTTCAATCAAATAATTGACCCTAACGAATAATAATGAAGCAAAGCTTTTAACCTTCAATCACTAATTCGACCGCTTCTACAAATCTGTAATCAAGGTGAGTTAAACCGCCAGCGGAATGAGTAGAAATTTGGATTGACACTTTGTTCCAAGAATTCGACCAGTCAGGGTGGTGGTTCAAAGTCTCAGCTACCTCAGCTACCTCAGTCATAAAATTGAATGCTTCTTTGAAATCTTGAAATTCAAAAATCCGTTTTAAATGCTTTTCGTGAAGTTCCCAATCAGGAAATGTTTTCATTAGTGTTTCAAGTTCTTCTGGCTTTAACAGTTGGTTTTGCACTACCTGCCTACTTCAAAAATTTTTGATATCCGTCTTTTTCTAATTGCAGAGCAAGCTCTGCAGACCCAGTTTCTACTATTCGTCCATCTACCAGCACGTGCACTTGATCGGGCTCGAGAATGTCCAACAAGCGATTGAAATGAGTTATTGCGAGTACACCCAGTTGATCACTTTTTGCCGCTCGATTTATTCGTTCTGCGACTAAAGCAAGTGAATCTACGTCTAGTCCTGAATCTATTTCGTCTAAGATCGCATATTTAGCTTTAGAAACTAAAAGTTGGAGTGTTTCATTTCTTTTCTTTTCCCCTCCTGATAGGTCAACATTTAATTCTCTGTCTAAAAGACTTTCATCTATTTTTAGATTCGCTGCCTCCTCCCGAAGCAATGACAACGATTCTTGCGGGTCAAGTTCAGACGCAACTGCCACTTCGGTAAGTAAGTCAGATATCTTCACGCCAGGCACTTCAATGGGTTGTTGCATCACTATGAACATCCCGGCCTGAGCGCGCTGCCAAGTCTGAAGAGAAAGAACATCTACACCATCGATGGAAATTGAACCGGAGGTAACTTCATAGCCGGGACGACCCATTAGGACATGGGCAAGAGTTGACTTACCGGAACCATTTGGACCCATTATCGCGTGCACTTCTGAAGGTTTAATTTGAATATCTATACCATTCAGAACCTTTTTATCGCCCGCTTTAGCGCAAAGTCCTTCGATATTTAGGAATTTTTCATTTGTCATTCGATCACCAACAAAACCTCATTATCAATAACGCTAACCTCGTAAGTTTTTACACCTTTCGTAGCAGGAAGGCTTAAAGCTTCACCTGTATTAAGGGAAAAAAGACTCCCATGTTTCCAACATTCCAATGCGCATTCCTCGATATCAACCTCTCCTTCAGACAAGGAAACATCCTCATGGCTGCAAGTGTCAGCTAATGCGTAAACTCTTTCATTTAACAGAACCATCGAAACTTTTTCCCCTTCGACCTCTACGCGTCGGGGAAGCGCTTCTTCTAAATCTGACAGATCGCAAACCTTTAATTCTTTCATCATCCACCCTGACCCATAAAACGATTTCCTAATATTTCTGTCAATTTGGAGGTGGCTTCTCCCACAAGTAAAGAGTCGCCTGCTTGTGAAATGACGTCATCAAAAAACCCAGCAATTATTAGACGTTCCGCTAATGAAGTCTCAATTCCTTTGCTCTCTAGATAAAACAGTTGTTCTTCATCTATTCCGGCAACAGTTGATGCATGAGTGCAAACTACATCATTGGTTTCTATTTCAAGATTAGGAACACTTTCAGCCCACGCATTTTCAGAAAGTTTTATGTTTCTATTAGTTTGTTGAGCTTTTGTTCTGACTGCTTCTGGTAGGACTTTTATTAAGCCTGAATAGATCGACCTTGAATCCCCATCCAAAGCTCCTTTGAAAAGCAACTTGCTCGTTGTATTAGGAGCCTCATGTTTTTGAAAAGTGCGGAAATCTAAAGTTTGTTCTTCATTTCCAAAATATGCAGCTGACAAATAAGCTTCCGACCCTCTCCCTTTTAACTCACAACGTATTTCGCTTCTTGCGTAGTCGCCTCCGAAAGCACCGGTAAATATTTCCAAGTAAGAGTCTTTTTCTAGCTGGAAGTTCTGTTTAGAGACCTGCCACGTTTTTTTTCCTAAGTCTTGTAGAACACAATGTTTCAAACGACTATTTTGGCCAACATAAGCATCTAAAACGGGAACTGATAGAGATTCACCGCTACCAGACAAATGATGTTCGATTATTGTCGCCGCAGAATTTTCGCCCAAACTCACAATGACCCTTGGGCAAGTAACTGACCCTGAAGTGACAGATTGAACTTTTATGTATATCGGTGATTCGAGAGTTACACCATTGGGTATTTGTATCAATAGGGTTTCAGGGTTGTATGAACGATTTAAACAATCAAAAAAATCTTTAGGTTCTATGAGATGTTTTTCGAAATTAGTTAGATACGCATCGGTGTTAGCCAGAGACCCAACATAAACGCCGGAGTCTCCTGAAGAATGGTTACCTTTTCCGCTAGTCAACCATCCGTCACTAATCTCCACTAAATCTGACTCTACAATGTCTAAGAAACTTGCTTTGGTTTTACTTCCATCAGGGCTTTCAAGAGAAGGTGAGAGAGATTTTAGATCCAGGTCAAAGATTTTCGAATACTTCCATACCTCTTGTTCGGGCTTTGGGAACTCAGTTTTTGAAAGTTTTTCTAATGCCGAATTGCGCGCTTCACTGATTGAAGCAGTATCTGGAAAAATATCCTTGATTTGATTTGGAAAAGGGTTCAATTGAAACCTGACCTGCTGGGTAATATTTTAGAAAATTCTCCCTATGAATTTACCCTATCCGTATAGTAATAATTCGCTTTAAGCAGGTATTTGGTCACTCTTGAATCAAATGAGACAAAGAACCTGGTTCTATGAGGCAAGTTCTTTCAAAATCTTCCAGTTCGTTTTCTTTAAGTCTTATGACTCTTCCCATTCGATATGCGGGCAAACGACCTTCATCTATAAACCTGTACAAGGTTGCTGTAGTGACACCGAGACGCTCTGCAGCCTCATTACTGCTCATCCATTTAACTCTTAGGTTTGGAGTCGTTGAGTCCTGATCCATTTTTGAATATTAGACCATCTAAAAATCGATCCTACGCATACTGATTTCATTTTCTCTTGATTCGAAAATTTTGTGATTTGCATTAATGGGCGTAATATTTTCATGTGAGCAACTGTCTACTTGCAAGAAAAGAATGAACGAAAGTCTGAAAAGCCAATCCGATGGTGACGAAATTTCCGCTTTAACCGGAGAGTTGCCAACATGGTCGAAAAAAAAGACAACATTTCAAATACTCACACTGATACTACTAGCAGGTTTAATTATCTATTTTACTACTTCGGGTAGTAGTAATCAGGCCGATAGTTTCAGTAAGACATCTACTGTCGTGTCAACTGACGGACCAATAATTGAATACTCCGGTTATCGCTACCAGTTCGGGGAACCCGGAGATATGGTTGCTGTGCGTGAATGCAGCGGAGCAAAACTGCCGTGGCTTTTAAGAGTGTCAACTGGGGAACTCTTTCGATTTGACAGTTGGGCAAAAAGCAACATAAAGGAAGCGTCTTTCATACGATACATTGAGGGAGCATCTGGCATAACAGTGATAAAAGACCCCATTTGCGACCAACTGGTTATAAGCAAATCGGATGCAGACCCATTAATTCTCGCAAACTAAGCTTTAATTAATCCCTGTTTAGCTTCCATATCTGATGAGGTAATTTTGGGAAGAATTCCAAAATTCTCTCTTCCATGAATTCAAAACCCAGCCGCTTTGCTACAGCTTGTGATCGATGATTTTCTGCCAAAATGCAACTAAACAGTTTGCCTGCTCCAAGCTGCTCAAATCCGTAGCTGACTGCCGCTGCCCCTGCTTCGGTTGCGTACCCATGTCGCCAAAAGTCAGGGTGGAGCGCCCATCCAACCTCTACACCGGGCCAGTCATGCCGTTCAGGTTGATGCAAACCAGCTCGCCCGACAAATCGCCCTGAATTCTTCTCTTCAAGAGCCCAGTGTCCAGTACCTCGCAACTCCCACTGGCCAAGCCATGCTGCCATATCCTTAAATGCTTCAGATAGACCATAATCATCTGGAACATGTAAAGCGTCCCGAACCTCGCGACTATCCATCATCGAGAAAAAGCCGTGCATATCCCCGTCCTTAAATGGTCTCAATATGAGATTTTCTGTCTCTAGAGTCGGACAAGCTGACAAAACTAGATACTTTTCTTACGAGACTCTAGGGGTAGTCAAATATCTTGTATTATCCCTCATTACAAGTTGTAAATCATCATCAGTCAGGTCTTCAACCTCTTCTAAATAGTCAAGAGGAGTTGGCATGCCTTCAATATGAGGCCAGTCGGAACCAAAAATCACATGATCAGCGCCCATTAATTCAATAACCTCGTAAACGTTGTCTTCCCAAAATGGATTCATCCAGACATGTTCACGAAAAAGTTCTACAGGGTCCTCATCGAACCAGGTGGGTGATTTCATTGCCTGTTGTTTAAGTTTTCTAAAAAGCATGTCTAAGTAATCGGCGCCATTTTCGACTGAAGCTATACGTAAATTCGGAAAACGTGTGTACATGCGTTCCATCGACATAGTAATTAACCAATCATGTGCCGCTCTTTCAATGCTGAAAGCTTTTATTGATGGCCGGTAACGGCCAGTCATACTGCTCCCAAAAGCATCTTCTGCATATCCCTGAGATGAATATCCACTGTCACCGGCATGAATAACAGTAGTGACCCCTGCTTCATTGACACGTGCCCAAAATGGGTCGAAGACCGGATCACCGGGAGACAATTGACCTCCTTCAGTCCATATCGGGGCTGGGCGCATCACAATAGTCCGAGCCCCTTTTTCCAGACACCATTCCAACTCTGACACTGCTTGCTCTAAATCCACTAAAGAAATATACGGGGAGGCAAATATTTTTTCTTTGTAGTCAAATCCCCAGTCTTCTTCAATCCACCTGTTGAATCCGCGCATTAGTGCTACAACAGCTGGTGTGTCATCTTTTAACAATTCCTCGTAAAGCACTCCCAGGGTTGGAAATAGCCATATGGCTTCAAGATTTTGAGACTCTATAACTTTCAGCCTTGCATCTCTATCTATATAGGCTGCTGGAAGCGGTTCCCTATCTTTTAGGTATTCCATAGGGTTCTTGCCTTCTGGGTTTCCACGAAAATATTTATGTAAAGCCCCAGGCTTTGCTATTGGATCCCAAGTCGGATTTGTTACAGCTTTGCTTAATTTACCCCCTACTACGTGATATTTCCTTCCGCCTACTTCCGCCCACTGCACCACTCGAGCTTGCATTTCTTCTGGAACATGGCGTGTAAATGCATCTTCGCTCTCGTAATAGTGATTGTCACAGTCAAAAGGTTCGAAAGTTAATTCCCTGTCCATAAGGTCTCCATTTGTGCTGGTTACCTAAAGGTTATCCATGATGAACTATTCTGAGTTACTAGAAGCGCTTAGATTCGAATATCATCGTTATAGGGCATGATCTTACAAACTGGAGTCTTTTATGAATGGTTACAAAACTCTGATATACGAAGAGAAGGATTCTGTTGCCTGGGTAACGATCAATCGACCTGAAGCCCATAATTCTTTTACTTCGGAGATGCAAAAAGAGTTTCGCTCTTTATGGCAATCTCTGCGTTCAAATGATGAGGTCAACGTAATTGTTCTTACAGGCTCGGGCGAAAAGGCATTCTGCGTTGGAATCGACAGAGATGAACCCTTCACAGCCATAGAGCAAGAAAAGGGACTTTATGGAACTTCTAATAACTTCATGTATGACGATCCAGGTGACTGGTTAGGGCCAAAATCCAACGACCTTTGGAAACCAGTTATAGGAGCGGTGAACGGCATGGCATGCGGAGGAGCTTTTTACTTTCTTGGCGAATGCGATATTTTGATTGCAGCAGAACACGCTACTTTTTTTGACCCGCACGTATCTTATGGAATGCCAGCGATCTATGAGCCAATGAGCATGTTGAACAAAATGCCTTTTGGAGAAGTTATGCGTATGTCGTTAACAGGAAACTCTGAACGAATTTCTGCAGAAACAGCTTTAAGAATGGGTCTAGTGACGGAAGTCGTGGCTTCATCCGAACTTAAATCTAAAGCAGATAAGTTAGCTTTATCAATCGCAGCATCACCGCCATCGGCAGTTCAAGGTACTCTCAGGGCTATCTGGGCTGCACAGGATCTAGGCAGATTAGGAGGCCGCTCTATAGCTCCATCATTACTTTCCACTTCAATGGATCCAAAAGCTTTACAAGAAGGTGCTGAAAGTTTTTCTAGTGGGGAGCGCACAGAACCCAGATTGCGTTAGACAGTAGCGACTTCTTCTAAAAGAGGACTCGTCAAGGGGATCAGACCCATCAATCTTTCTGCCCAAATTTTCACCAAAGAACTCTCACCGTAATCAGCTTCATAATGAGCTGCAGCCAAAACCAAAAGATAAGCCTGAAGAGCTAAACAGACTTGCATATCATTCTCATGCTGGACTTTTGAATACTCTGTTACACCATTTGCAACAAGGGATTCGTAATAAAAGTCCGACAACTGCTGGTAAACAGTGAATGAATTAGATCCCGGTTCTATACATGAAGAAAGCAGATTAGCTACATCACAACTAGGTCTACCAGAACTAAAACTCCCAAAATCAACCATAACTAAACCGTCATTCGTAAATAGCATGTTGTCAGTGCGTGTATCTCCTCTCAAAAGAGTCAGTTTCTCATTCAAAAAGCCAATTGCATCAACAACATTGTCCGAAAACCAATCAGTTAAGCGAACCATGTCTGGAGTAAAAAGATCTGGATTTCTTTCTATGACACTGGCCCTTGATCCCCTGTAAAGACCATTCATCAATTTTGGCGTGTGTGTAACGGCTGGCCACGCGATTCCCTCTTTGTCATCATCCAACAAAGGGTGTCTCCACCAATGCGCATGAACAACTGCCAGAGATTCGAGTATTTCAAGCAAGTCTTTCTCTGAAGCGAGATTTTCAGTTGTCGTGGTTCGGGCGTTTTCGATGAACTCAGTAATCAATGCGTATCTTCGGCTTGAGGGGCGTATAAATTTCCTCGCATTTCCTCCTAGAAACTTTGCTGCACCATTTGGTAGCAACTCAATTCTTTTATTCAGTTTTTTTCGTGATTCAATATCCGAAATTGGATCACGGATTGAATAAAGAAGTTTCGGCACTCTTACAGGAAATCGATCTGAGAAACGTTCATAAAAATCAAACTCTCTGTCATACGCTCCATCACGTTCAAGCAAGGCACGGTTCTTAGAATCAGTAGAAGGAAATTTAACTAATACCGTTTCTGGCATTCCTTCTTCAAAATTGTCCCACTCTAAATCAACCCTAAGTGTCAAACCTGAAAAGCCTTCGCCACTTTCAGGTTCTTTAGACGAAAATGAGATTACATTCGAATTTCCAACTATTCCTGATTCTCTGAATGAATCTGTCAACCACTCAACTGTCATCTCTTCCTCTGTTTGAGGAATGAACTTCTTTAGCTTGCGGGTCACGTTACCAAGGTAGTTTATTTACGCTGACTAGACAATCTGATCAAACCACTTCCGGCGTTCATCTGTCCTATCGCTGAAGCGTCATGTCCGGTTTCGATTAACTTTTCAAGAGTTTCTTCAACTTCTTCAGGCTTTACACCAAATACAAGACCGCCTGAGGTTTGTGCATCTGCCAGAAGATGAACGTCTATATCATCAACGGAACCAACATCCAATTGTGATTCAACCCACTCAAGATTCCTCTTACTGCCACCTGGTAAATTTCCAGCTAAAGCCAAATCGCGCGCATCAGGCAATATAAGCACCTCTGGAACATTTATTTCTACATCAACTTTTGATTCTCTAGCTGCTCTCCCCAGATGTCCCAACAATCCAAATCCAGTGATATCAGTAGCCCCAGTTGCTCCAGCTTCAATCGCTATTTCTGCTGCCTGATTATTAAGTCTGAGCATCGATGCAATTGCTGCGTCTGTAGCTTCTTCAGTTGATTCTTGTTTTTTTATTGCTGTGGTTATCACACCCACTCCAAGCTTTTTAGTAAGTATCAAGGAATCATTTTCACGAAATCCAGAATTCTTTAATAAGTTTTTTGGGTCTACTTCACCCATAACCGCTAATCCGAATTTTGGCTCGGGGTCCTCAACTGTATGTCCACCGGCTATTACAAAGCCGGCTTCTTCAGCAACCTGATTGGCGCCTTCCAAAACTTCAGACAATAGTTCTGTTGTGAGTTCTTCAGAGTTCCAACCAACCAAATTAATCGCCATTAATGGTTTCGCACCCATTGCATAAATGTCTGAAACAGCATTAGTTGCCGCTACTTTCCCCCAAGTGAAGGCGTCATCGATTACAGGTGTTATAAAATCCGCTGTCATTACTAGCGCCCTGTCTTGGTCTAATTGCCAAACTGCAGCATCATCGCCTGTCGATGGCCCGACGATAAGATTTTTTGATTTTTGTGGTTTAAGTCGGTGCAGAACCTGCTCCAAGTCACTCGGAGAGAGTTTGCAGCCTCAACCAGCACCATGGCTGAATTGTGTCAGTCTCATGCAAACCTCCTTGCTAATAAGTTCAGAGTAGGCGACTGTGCGTAAATTTTCAGGCTTTATTCAAATTAACGAAACTGCCTCTAAAAGCCGGTCAACATCTCTGTCGCCAATGTAGATGCAGACACCTGCCCGAACTGCCCCTTTTTCTCCTAATCCCAAGGGGCTCATCGCTTCAACTGCATAATTATGGCCATCCCAAACCGCTACTTCAGCCTTTGCAATTTCTTGAGCTATTTCTTCTGGTTCTTTTCCCTCTACGAGAAACATTAATGTGGGCGCTCTATCTTTATTGTCTTGAGGACCCAGTACACGAACTTTCGGTATGTCTATGAGGCCTGAGAGCAACCGCTCAAACCTTACAGATTCATGTTCAACTATCGACTCGAAGCCAATACTAAGTAAAAATTTTGCAGCTTCTTTTATTCCTGCAAGAGTCTCCCATGAAGGTGTTCCATATTGGAATCTTCCAGCTCCTTTCTCTGGAGAGGGGCGTACTTTGTACACAGATAAGTCGTTTAGCACGTTCGGTTCTATCCACATAATTCCCGCGTGTGGTCCGTACCATTTATACGACGAAGTTGCATAAACATCACAGCCCATTTCATTAATATCAACTTTTCTGTGTGGTGTTAAATGAACCCCATCTACGGCTACCTTTGCTCCTACTTCATGTGCCGCTGTTGTTATAGAAGCCACATCAGGAATTGATCCAATTACATTTGATGATCCGGTTACTGCAACCCATTTTGTTCGCTGAGTGATCAAATTTATTACAGCCTCGGCTTCGAGTCTCCCAGTGGCAGGATCGAATTCTGCCATTCGAATTGTGGCTCCCGAGTCGCGAGCTGCCAGCATCCAAGGTGCAACATTCGAATCGTGATCAAGGGTGGTGCAAATAATCTCATCTTCTGGTTTTAAATCGACAGCAATTGCTCTTGTCAATGCCATCATGTTGGCAGTTGTGCTTGGTCCAAAAGTCATTCCTGATGGGTCTGCAGAAAGGAGTTCACCCATTGTCTCACTGGTCTGGTCAACAAGGTCATCACAAGCTTGCGCCGCTGGAAAAGCACCGTGACTATTTGCGTTTCTTCCGCTTCGTTGCCATTCACTCATCGCATCAATCGCTGTATCAACCACTTGGGTGCCCGCAGGCCCATCAAAACGAGCCCATCCATCAGATAAAGCTGGAAATCGTGTCTGTATGTCGGTTAAATCGTTCATTGAAGGCACCCTAGATATATGGAATTATGGCAATT
>PABN01000054.1 GCA_002699555.1 Dehalococcoidia bacterium | reverse complement strand
CTGGCGATGAGTTCGATGTAACTCCGGAGAATTTTGGGAGAATCGCAGCTCAGACGACTCGACAGGTGATGACTCAGAGAATTCGAGAGGTCGAACGGGACCTAAAATATGAAGAGTACGCAGGGCGCGAAGGTGACATTGTCACTGGCATGATCCAACAGACGGACTCACGTTACACACTTCTTGATCTGGGTCGTGTTGAAGCTCTTTTACCCCAAGCTGAGCAGGTTCCTTTTGAGAGGCCAGAACCCAACTCTAGATTAAAGGCTTACATAGTAGAGGTTAGAAAAACTGCTAAGGGTCCTCAGATCGTGGTTAGTAGAACTCATCCAGGATTGATAAAGAGACTCTTTGAATTAGAAGTTCCTGAAATTTCTGATGGAATAGTCGAGATTAAAGCATGTGCACGTGAGCCAGGGCATAGAACCAAAATAGCTGTCAGTTCAAATGACGCGACTATTGATCCGGTTGGTGCTTGTGTAGGCGCTCGAGGAGCTCGAGTTCGAATGGTGGTCAATGAACTAAGAGGGGAAAAAATAGACATAATTCCTTTTTCGGATGACCCCGGCGAGTTTGTAACGAGAGCTTTATCTCCAGCAAAGATTAAAGAAGTCAAAGTTGATGAAGAGTCGGGGACCGCAACAGTAGTCGTGCCTGACTATCAACTTTCGTTAGCTATAGGCAAAGAGGGACAGAACGCCCGTTTAGCGGCACGTATGACTGGTTGGCGTGTTGATATCAAAAGTGAGACTGAAGTAGCGGACGAAGCAGCTTACGAACAAGTTGACTGGGCGGAAGGCGAATGGGTCGTAGACGAAGAGACCGGAGAACAAGTTTGGCAACCTGCAGATGGCGGAGCAGCGATGTCTGTTGAAGAGTGGTCAGAAGCAGTAGATGGAGAGTCCGATGGTAGTGGGAATCCCGATGGTGAAGTTGAGGAAAGTCTAGAAATTGAAACAGAACCTGTAGAAGAACCTTCAGAAGAACCTGTAGAGGAAGTCAATCAAGAGGATCCGGAGACTAATTAGTGGCTAAAAGTGTCCGTGTCTATGAGTTGGCCCGACAGCTGGGCATGACTAACGCAGAGGTTATTGAACTCTGCGGATCGTTAGGCGTTGATGTAAAAAGTCATTCTTCAGGAATGGTCGAGGCACAGGCGGATCGTGTAAGACGTAAAGCTGAAAGTGAAGGTCTCACTAGCGAACCTAAAGAAGAAAAAACTTCGTCTAAAAAGAAAAGCACGAAAAAAGTTTCTTCTAAAAAAACAGTTTCAAAACCTTCCGTAGAAGATAGTAAAAATAAAGAAAAGACAGATGATCTTTCTCAAGTCAAAAAAGAAGCGGTTGATGAAGAAAAGAAAGAGACAAAGAAAGAAACTTCTTCAAAGCGTGTGGTTTCATCAAGTGGTTCTTCTCCGACTCCGCAGCTTGATAAAGAAAAGCTCGAAGAACAAGATCAAACCGAAGATGAAAAATCTCCACCAGTAGAAACTGAGAAATCAAAGGTAGAAGCTAAGAGTAAAGAAGAAGTTGAGACCAAAAATGAGAAGGGACCTGTTTCTGCTTCAGGAAAGAAAATACCTCCTCCTCCAGGATCTCCAAGATCTCTTTCCGGCAAACCTATTCCACCACCTCCAGGTGCAGTAAAGAGTAAACAAAAATCTAAATCTGACGCTGGGGGACCTGCGCCTGGAAGGCGTTCAACACCACCACCAATGTCTGATACGAAAAGACCCTCTGAACGCGGAGAAGCTCGTAAAACCTCTACCCCTAGAACTGGACAAGGTCAAGATGACCCAAGGAGTTCAACACAACCGTCTACCGGAAAACCAGGTGAACAAAAACGTGGGCCAGGATCAGGCGCAAGACGACGACCAAAGAAAAAGGGCCGTAAACGTCGCACAACCGAAGAACTACAACCTATGGACGCTCCACCTCTTACTCTAACCCCTGAAGACGCTGCAGTCCCAGAAGGCATCGTTCTCTTGGAAAGACAGAGCACAGCACAGGAAATAGCTCCTAAGTTAAACCGCACTTCAGCAGATGTTATTAGGTTCCTGATGGAACAAGGCGAGATGGTGACGGCAACTCAAACTTTGAGTGATGACATGATTGAGCTCTTCGCTGCAGAGATAGGGGCAGAGGTGTCTCTGATCGATCAGGGAGAGGAGCAAGAGGTTGAACTTCTAGCCCTTTTAGAAATCGATGAGGAAGAGATTCCTGAAGATGCTCCTGCTCGACCACCGATCATCACGGTAATGGGTCATGTTGACCATGGAAAAACAAAACTGTTGGATCAAATCAGAAATGCAAAAGTCGCTGATGGCGAAGCAGGTGGAATCACTCAGCACATAGGGGCTTATCAAATTGTAAAAAATGAAAGCATTTTGACTTTTATCGACACTCCTGGCCATGAGGCATTTACCACAATGCGAGCTCGCGGAGCCGAATCTACCGATCTTGTTGTATTGGTCGTAGCAGCAGATGATGGTGTGATGCCACAAACCTTGGAAGCGATTAATCATGCTCGAGCTGCAGAGGTACCAATTGTGGTAGCTATTAATAAAATTGACAGAGAAAATGCTGATGTTCAAAAAGTAATGGGCCAGTTGGCAGAGAATGATTTAGTTCCTGAGTCATGGGGAGGCGAAACAGTAACTGTTGAAATTTCAGCTCTTGAAAATCTAGGCATTGATGAGCTGCTTGAAAACCTAACTGTGGTAGCCGAAGTGGAAGATCTAAGAGCCGAACCTACTGCAAGAGCTAGAGGTGTAGTTTTAGAATCAAATCTTGATGCTGGGAAAGGACCAGTCGCTACTGTTTTGATCCAAAATGGAACTCTCAAAGTAGGAGAACCAGTAGTTGCAGGCGCCTCTTGGGGGCGGGTAAGAGCTTTAATAAATGACACAGGGGAGCAAGTTAAAGAAGCCGGTCCTTCAACACCTGTTCAATTGCTTGGTTTGAATGAAGTGGCTGATGCTGGTGATGAGATTATGGTTGCCCCCACTGAGAGATTAGCTAGTCGAGTCGCTGAGAGACGCAGTCATCACCGTAGACAAACAGGACTAGGTAGAGATGCACATGCTTTATCTGGTGGAGCCAGACTCGAAGATATTTTTGAACAAATACAGAAAGGTGAAGCTGCGAATTTGAACCTTGTTGTTAAGGCTGACATGCACGGTTCCTTAGAGGCGGTAAGCGAAAGTTTGCGAAAACTTGAAAGAGAAGATGTAAAGCTTTCTTTCGTTCACCGTGGAGTCGGAAGAATCAGTGAAAACGACATACAACTTGCAGCAACCACAAATGCAACAATTATTGGGTTTAACGTTAGACCTGAAAGAAAAGCAAGAGACATGGCGAGCGAAGAAGATGTGGAGATCAGAAGTTATGAAGTCATCTATGAGCTAATAGGTGATATAGAAGCTGCAATGCTGGGCTTATTGGCACCAGAATATGAAGAGATAGTTACAGGTGATGCTGAAGTTAGGGAGATCTTTTCTGTACCAAAGATCGGCAAGATCGCAGGTTGTTACGCTACAAATGGAACAATTGCTAGAGGATCTAAAGTCAGATTTCTTAGAGAGGGAACGATCATCTGGAAAGGCGAGGTTAGTTCTCTGAGGAGATTTAAAGACGATGTAAAAGAAGTGCAGGCTGGTTTTGAATGCGGTATTGGACTTTCAGATTTTCAAGACCTAAAAGCTGGTGACGTAATCGAAACTTATGAAGAAAGAGAAATTGCAAGAACTTAAGATTGAGTCTCTTTGAAAACTTCTTGAAATCCAGCGTTCATGGCGCCATCGTCTTCAACCACAGTTAAAACACGAAAACCTTGTTTTTGTCTAGTAAGAGCTAAAGATGAGTTAGCGTGTATCCCTGGCACCACGTTGTGTTGATCGCAACTAGCCACAATTTTTTCTAAAGCTTCATCAAATTTTGTATTACCGTCGTTGTTCCCCTTTGGTAACCCAAGGTTCACAGACAGGTCAGAAGGCCCTACATATATAGCGTCGACCCCATCTACTGAAAGAATCGAGTCAAGATTTTCTAAAGCATCCAGTGTTTCAATCATCGGAAGGCATTGAATGGAGTTCTTCACTTCTTGAACATAATCTTCACCGAATACCCTTAGAGACCTAGTGGGTCCCATGCTTCGATTTCCCTTTGGAGGGTAGAAGCAAGAATTAACTGCTTTTTCTGCTTCTTCGGCTGAATTCACAAGTGGGACAATCACACCAGTTGCTCCAGCATCAAGAGCCCATCCTATAACTGAGGCTTCGTTGCTTGGAACGCGGACAATGGCTCTTGGGGTGTGAGGCTGGATCGCTTGAAGCATAGGAATGAGGTCATTTCGATCACTGAAACCATGTTGCATGTCAATACACACATAATCGAATCCAGATAAGGCGGCAATTTCGGCAGTTACAGAAGATGGCACTTTTAGCCAACATCCGAAAGCCGTTGTGTTGGTAGTGAATTTGTCTGGTAGATCCATAAAACCCATCTCTTGACTCTAGTCATTGTGAAACATAAATATGTAGGTCGTCATTAAGTTAGAGCCGGAATAGTGTGACAGTATGCGTGGTTATGATCGCACTGATCGATTAAATGAACTTTTAACAAGGATTATTGCTGAAGAGCTGGAATTAATTGAAGATGAGATTTTAGGGTTTGTAACTATTACTGGTGTTCAAACGGATAAAAGCCTTACTCAAGCGAAAGTTTTTGTTACTGGTGAACTTGATGATGAAGAATTGTGTAATCGGCTTGAAACTCATAGATCACGATTGCAACGTGCAATAAACGATCAATCAAGACTGCGTCGAGTGCCTTCTTTATCTTTCTTTGTTGACTACACAGCTGAATCGGCAGAAAGAATCGAGAATCTGCTTCGCGAATTGAACCAGGAATAAAAAGTTGACGATGAAGGAACCTATTGGGATTGCAATTGTTGACAAGCCTGCAGGCTTAACAAGTCACGATGTGGTGGCTAAAGCGAGAAAAGTGTTTGGAACTAGAAAAGTTGGACACTCTGGAACGTTGGATCCTGATGCAACAGGGGTTTTGGTTCTAGGGGTTGGGAGAGCCACCAGATTGCTCCAGTTTTTAACTTTGCTACCAAAATCTTATAAAGGGGAAATAGTTTTTGGTGAAGATACATCGACCTTGGATTCTTCTGGAGAGATTGTTGCCACTTATGACATGAGCAGTTTGACACCTTCAGGAGTTAAGGAAGCCACTAAAAATTTTTTGGGAGAGATTGAACAAAAACCACCAATGGTTTCTGCAGTCAGGATAAATGGAAAACGTCTTTACGAAATTGCTAGAGAAGGGAATGAAGTCGACCGCCCTAATCGAAGCGTAAGGGTTGACCGTTTTGAAGTTGTTCCTACTGGCAATCCGATGGTTTACGAGACATTTGTTGACTGCTCGTCTGGTACTTATATAAGGTCTTTAGCGGCAGATCTTGGTTCATCTCTAGGAGGTGGGGCACATTTACGAAATTTGCGTCGAATAGGGGTCGGCTCTTTTGGTGAAAATGAAGCATTGCCAGTGGAAAAAACAGTCTTGCAAGAACCTGTCGAAGCTATGAGGGACTTTGAGATAGTGAAAGTTGATGATGAGACCAGAAAAGAGGTTTCATACGGAAGAGTTTTTGAACAGGGTCGTTTAAAGGTAGAAAAAGAAGGACCTTGGGCACTAGTAGATCAAAGTGGAGAGCTTTTGGCTGTGTATAAAGAACACGGAGACAAAATTAAACCTGCTGTTGTTATTGTTGACCCGTAATTTTGCTAGATAACCTGCACCGATGAACTCTTTAAACTTAAACCCTTTTTCCTTGTCAGCAGGCAAGAGCAATATGGAAGCGTCTGGTTAGTGACAATGGGCTTATCTCAAATCCTTCGAAGTCTTTATTTTTTAAGAAGGTTTTCTTCAGCGCGAATTCCAACAGTGTTTGGTGAGTTTACTGCTTTTTCCTACAGAAATAATTTTAAAAACGAAGGTAACATAGCTTTGGTTTTAGGGGAGTTGACAGCTGTTGAAGCTCCTTTAGTTAGAGTTCATTCCGAGTGTCTGACTGGAGATTTAATTGGTTCCCTCAGATGTGACTGCGGTTCTCAATTGCGGGCTTCTTTAGAAATGATTGGAGAAGAAGGGGTAGGTATTTTTATTTATTTGCGTGGTCATGAAGGTCGCGGAATTGGTCTAGGTAAGAAACTTCGTGCCTACAATCTGCAAGACCAAGGATTAGACACGGTTGACGCTAATTTGGAACAAGGCTTGCCGGTGGATTCCCGTGATTACTACTTTGCGGCCAAAATTCTGCAAGATTTAAATGTCTTAGAAGTAAGACTTTTGACAAATAACCCAAAGAAAATAAGCGGGTTGGAGAGTGAAGGTATAAACGTTGTTGAGCGTGTGTCACTGGAAATATCTCCCACGGAAGAAAACGTACGCTATTTGGAAACAAAAAAGACCAGGTTAGGACATATTCTTAACAACTGAGATTTTCACCATTTGAAGTCTTTTTGTTTCAAGGTGCTTATTCTGTCTAATTCCCAATAACGTTTTATTGTGGAAGTTCATCAGTTTTCAGACAATTTAGTTTTCGAAACTCCAACTGTAGTTACCCTCGGAACTTTTGACGGACTTCATTTGGGGCATCAAAAAATTATTTCCGATGTAGTGGATGAAGCGGCGGAACGCGGAGCTGAAAGTGTTGTCGTAACCTTTGATCGACATCCAGCTGAATTGCTTCGCCCGGAAAATGTACCCTACTTTTTAACTTCATTTGAAGACAAAGTTTCATTAATTTCTGCCTGTGGAATTGATCACCTTTTGGTGATCCCTTTTGATCAGGCTGAATCTGAAAGATCCGCCGAAGATTTCGTAAGAGAAATACTCATAGGAAAATTATCTACTGAACTACTAATTGTTGGACACGATGTTCATTTTGGCAATAACAGAGAGGGTAATTTCTCTTTTCTGGAAAGAGTTTCTAAGGAATTAGATTTTGAAATTCGAAAAGTGGATCCAGTGATGCTTAGTAGGGGTGATTCTGAGGCTATTTCATCAACAGCGATTAGAAGAGCTCTCAGGGGAGGTGAAGTTGAAAGCGCCACTCAAATGTTGGGTCGACCTTACAGTATTTCTGGAGAAGTGGTATATGGGGATCAGAGGGGAAGAACTATAGGTTTCCCTACAGCAAACCTAGTTTTATCTTCGGATCGTGCTTGGCCTGCCGATGGTGTGTATGCGGGGATTTTCACAAGAACAGACGCTTCTGAGCACATGTGCGCGATTAATGTAGGTCGTCGTCCAACGTTCTATGAGCATGCCGACACTTCTTTACTCGAAGCTCATCTGCTCGATTTTGATGATGATTTGTACGGAGAGATTTGTGGAGTTTCTTTTTTATATTTTTTGCGTAGTGAAAAAAGATTTGACGGTATTGATTCTTTAGTCGAACAATTAAAGGATGATGTAGCTAAAACACGGTCTTTGCTTTCTTAGTCTTGCTGGTTAAATAACAGTTTTTAGTTTTGGAGTTGTTGTTCACCCGAATCAAGTTGTATCTTGGTCTGACCATCAGACCATACCCTTGAAAGGTTGATATGAGCATAATTGGTATGAACCACGCGGTTCTCTATGTTCGTGATGCTCGTGTTCACAAAGAGTTTTATTCTAGGATTCTGGGTTTCACAACAAATATTGAAGATAGAAATGGCCAGTTTGTTTTTATGCGTGCTCCAAATTCAAATAACCATCATGATGTCGCTTTTTTCTCAATTGGAGGAGATGCTTTTTCGTCAAACGCTGGACAAAAAAGTGTTGGCCTGTATCACATTGCATGGGAAGTAGAAACGCTTGCAGAGCTAGAAGAAGTTAAAACAACCCTAGAAAGAGAAGGCTGTCTTGTAGGGGCGAGCGATCACGGTGTGAATAAAAGCCTTTATGCAGTAGATCCTGATGGTCTTGAATTTGAAGTCATGTGGTTAGTGCCGGAAAAGTTTTGGGGAGACGCAGAAACGGCTGCGATCATTGAGCCTCTCGATCTTTCTAGGGAGATAGATACGTTTGGCAGAGAACTGAAAGGAAGAAATTAAATGTCTTTATCAGGAGAATCTTATTCTTTGAAGCCAATAGAAAGAACAACTATTGCTGATCAGGTTAGTAGGCAGTTGCTCCAGCTGATACGTGAGGGGAGATTCACTCCGGGACAAAGGATGCCCTCCGAAAGACAATTATGTGAAGATTTTGGGGTTGCTAGAACCACTCTTAGAGAAGCTATACAACAACTTGTCTCTTTGGGCGTTCTGGAACGTCAAGCAAATCGACTCTTTGTAGTTGATCACATAGGAGTTATAGATGTCCCAGATGAGAAAACTAAAAAACTTAAAGATCTAGTTGAGACACGTAGATTTATAGAGATTTCAGTAACTGAATTAGCTGTTTGTAGAGCGACTGATCAGCAGCGAAAAGAACTTTTAGAATTAGCAGATTCTTTCCACTCTGAAATGAACCCAGAAGAATTTAGGGGATTGAATCACCGTTTCCACATGAAGATTGGTGAATGTTGCTCAAACCCACTTCTCGAAGAGCTCTATGGTCGTGTACTCAAAGCTGTTTTTGATTCTTCTGCCTTTTCTTCTCTTTTGTATGGAGATTTAGAGCCTGAGGAGGTAAAGAAGATTGTTGAACAGGTTGCCAAAAAGCATAAGGAAATTGCCAAAGCAATATTTGAAGGCGATGCAATAGCTGCCTCAGCAGCGGCGGCAGACCACGTAGCAGAGATCGAAGATCAAATATTTGAAAAGTTGGTATGAGTTGTTGAATCAAGATTTTTCAAATCTTCTATTCTTCTTTGATGATGACAGTTTTGATGAGACAGATAGACCTGGTTTCAGAAGACGTGTTATGGACGGGGAGCAAACCCAACTGTGTTTTTGGAGAATAGATGGTGGGGCAAAAGGCTCTTATATGCACAAGCATGATGATCATGAACAACTAGGAATTATTTTTCGAGGTGCTCTGGATTTCCGAATAGGTGAAGAAGATACTCAAGAGCGGTCTTACTTGAACACCGGTGATGTTTATGTGGCGCCAAAAGGTGTATGGCATGGTGACAGTATTTTTATAGGTGACGCGGAACTAGATGAGTGTTGGATCTTAGATATTTTCTCGCCACCTCGAGATGATTTGAGGAAAAAAGATGACTAAAGATAATTGGCGACTAGCAGTTGATATAGGTGGAACCTTTACAGATGTTGTGTTGCTAAATGATTTGACTGGAGAAGTTAGTGTGGAGAAGACTTTGACCACGCCGTCATCACCTTTAGAGGCAGTAAGAAAAGGAATAAAAGACTTGTTAGCTGTAACTCAAGTCGAGCCTAAAGATATAACGGCACCAATAGTACATGCTACGACTTTAATAACTAACGCTCTTATAGAAGGCAAGACAGGCCGCGCTGCTTTGGTCACTACTTCAGGTTTCGGAGACACACTTTTGATTCGCGATGAACACCGATATGACATGTACGACTTGCAAATTGAATTTCCTGAACCTCCGATTCCTCGAAATATGACATTTGAGATCTTTGAAAGGACTAATGCAAATGGGGATTTGATACAGGAGCCATCAGATGAAGACCTTGAGAGGCTGATAGGTGAGATTAGAAATTCAGATGCTGAATCTGTTGCGGTTTGTTTAATAAATTCTTATATAAATCCCTCGAATGAGAAATATATAGCGGATCGAATTAGAGAGTCTTTGAACATTCCAGTTTGTGTATCAGCTGAAATAGCTCCTCAAATACGTGAATATCCGAGAATGATCACTGCTGCGTGTAATGCTGCAACGATGCCTCTCATAGGTCCTTATTTGGACGAGTTGCAAAACTGGTTAACTGAAGAAGGATTTGGCGGATCAGTTTTGATGATGCTTTCAAATGGAGGTGTGGTTTCTGCAGAGGATGCGGCTCAAGCACCGATCCGTTTAGTTGAATCCGGCCCTGCCGCAGGTGCACTTGCAGCAAGATGGTTTGCAAGAGGTTTAGAAGAAGATCGACTGTTGGCATTCGACATGGGTGGGACAACTGCTAAAGCAACTTTGATTGATGGGTTTGAACCAGAACTGACAAATACATTTGAAGTTGCTCGTATTTATAGATTCAAGAAAGGATCTGGTTTTCCAGTTTCCGTTCCTTCGGTTGATTTAGTTGAAATAGGTGCAGGCGGCGGCAGTCTTGCAAAAGCTGATCAGTTTGGACTTCTTAAAGTGGGTCCAGAATCAGCTGGAGCTGAACCGGGTCCAGCTTCTTACGGGCAGGGTGGTGAAGTTGCTGCTGTTACTGATGCTGACGTCTTATTAGGAATGCTTGATCCGAACAGTTTTCTAGGCGGCGATATGCCTTTAGATGCATCTAAAGCAGAAGAAGCAGTATCTGTTATATCTGAAGAGTTGGATCTCTCAGAACTTGAGACAGCGGCAGGTATTCATGAGGTTGTTAACCAGAACATGTCAGCAGCAGCACGTATGCATGGAGTCGAGAGAGGTATTGATTTAAGAGGAATCACTTTGTTAGCATTCGGCGGAGCTGGACCTGTTCATGCTTGTGGAGTAGCAGAATTACTTGAATCAAGCAAAGTTATTTTTCCCGTTAATGCCAGTGTCCTTTCTGCCTTTGGAACATTGGTTTCACCTGTGAGAATTGATCTTGCTCGTTCAAAGCCCATGTTGCTTAACAAATTAGACGAAGCTTTACGAGATAATCTTCTTGATGAGTTAAGACTAGAAGGTAGAAGAGTTTTAACAGCTGCGGGAGTGTCCGAAGATGCAGTCAACTTCAAATATGGAGTTGACGCTAGATATGAAGGGCAAGGCAACGAGATAACCGTGTGGGTGGGTGAAGGTGAAACTTGGGCAGTTGACTCGGATGCTATTACTTCGATGTTTGAAGAAGAATACAGACGTATATATGGTCTGGCTATTCCAGATGTTGGCATAGAGGTTGTTACATGGCGATTATCAGCGTCAGCAGATTTACTTTTAATGGATCCACAAAAAGACACAAAAGGTAAGTCTGAGGAAGCAATTTCGGATGGAAAACGCCAAGTAATTTTTAACCGAGGTGAATTACCAATTGAAACTTCGGTTTATAAAAGAAACTTGCTGAAACCGGGAATGTTTTTTAACGGCCCAGCAATTGTAGAAGAGAGAGAAACGACTTCCGTAATCCGTCCAGGCTGGAGCGTTGAAGTTGGAGATAACGGAAGCCTTGTTGCAGTAAAGGATTCAAAATGAGCACTTTTGACCCGATCGAATTAGAAATTCTCTGGCAATCATTAATTTCGACAGTTAATGAACAGGCTCGAGCCCTGCAACGTTCAGCGTTTAGTCCAATTGTGAGAGAAGCCGGCGATTTGGCGAACGCTGTTTTCGATCAAAGAGGGAGAATGGTCGCTCAGGCTGTCACAGGCACACCAGGGCACATAAATTCATTAGCAATTGGTGCTTCAAAAATGCTCGAAGAGATCACTCCCGATGAACTGAATCCGGGAGATGTTCTGATCACAAATGATCCTTATAAAACTGCTGGTCAATTATTGGATGTAACTGTTTTAGTTCCTGTATGGAAAGAGCAAGAGGATAAGGAAAAGTCTGTTCCGATAGCTTATTTTGGATCGACAATACACCATACAGATGTAGGTGGATATGGAATTGGAGCTGGAGGCAGGGATTGTTTTGAAGAGGGTCTCTGGATTCCTATTTGCAAGTTGATGAAAGATGGAAAACGAAATGAAGATGTATGGAAATTCATACTCTCAAATGTTCGTCAACCGGATCACATGGCTGGTGATCTGCACGCACAGATGGCTTCAGGTGAGGTTGGGGCACAACGACTCCTAACTCTCTGTGAAAATCATAATATTCAAGATATTGAAGACCTTTCGGATGAGATAGTTCAACGATCAGAAGACGCTACAAGAGCAAGTATTAAAGAGTTGAAACCAGGATCTTATGAATCTTCGGCATTATTGGATCTTGCAGACGGCAGCAGAATAGACATTGTTTGTTCTATGGAGGTTGATGTCGAAGAGGGTGAAATAATTGTTGATTATGAGGGAACCTCGGATGCGAGTCCTTGGGGTATAAATGTTGTTGAGAATTACACTCACGCTTACACGACTTTTACAGTGCGTTCTGTGCTGAATCCAGACATCCCAAATAACTATGGAAGTTTGAAACCAATAAAGATGAGAGCTCCAAAAGGTTCGATTGTCAATGCAGTTTTACCACAACCGGGAACGGCAAGACATGTGGTTGGCATGTTTTTACCAAATGCTTTGTTGAAGGCACTTGCACAGGTTAAACCAGAGTCTTCCATGGCAGAGGGATCCGGTGCCGTTTGGACCATGCAAGTAAATGGAACGCATGAAGATGGATCTCCTTTTATAACAGCGATGTTCACCTATGCCGGTGGTGTAGGTGCACGTGAATCTAAACCTGGCCTTTCTGCATGTTCTTACCCAACTGGGGTCGCAGCAGTACCTATAGAAGTCGTTGAGGCCTCAGCACCAATTCATTTTCATAGAAAAGAACTTCGACAAGGTTCCGGAGGTAAAGGAGCGCAAATAGGTGGACTGGGTCAAACGATTGAATTTAGTGTGGACACAGATAACTATTGGGAACTGAATGCAGTCACAAGCCGTTTGTCGGACCCCCCAAAAGGGATCTTTGGCGGTGATTCAGGGTCTGCTGGTTCATTTCAAGTAAATGGTAAATCTGTTCAGACTCAGAACCGTATTAAACTTGAAGCTGAAGATGTGGTTCGTCTTGAATTGCCTGGTGGTGGAGGTTATGGAGAATCTTGATTCTGAGTTCTCTCCTATTTCTTTTTCAGAAGTATGGCAGAATACCGTTGAAGATCACGCCAGTGATGTTTTTCTAATTTTTGAAAATTTAGAAGGTCATTCTGTCGAATGGACATATAAGGATTTCGATAAAGAAGTATCCAAAATCGCAGGACTCTTATTGAATCATGGTGTTACGAGTGGTGACTCTGTGCATTTAGCTTTGACGAATTGCCCAGTCTTTATAGCAGTTTGGTTAGCGGCTATTAGGTTGGGTGCATGGATAGTTCCTTCAGACCCGATGGGCAACTCGGAAGATCTTTCATCTCAAATAGGTAGAACCCGACCTAAAGTAGGATTTTGTGCAACAACTCGGTCTGAGGTTTATAAACAAGCGTGTGGAAATCTGCCTTTTATAGAGATAGATGAAATGAGTACTGATT
>PABN01000053.1 GCA_002699555.1 Dehalococcoidia bacterium | reverse complement strand
TCACCCATCATCGGAGGCATGAAACCCTCACCCATCATCGGAGGCATGAAACCCTCACCCATCATCGGAGGGAAAGGCCTCGACATGCCAGGTCTACCTTTTTTTGATTTTTGACCAAGTTCTGTTCGATCAATTTTGCCTTTAGGTTTCTTTTTCTTTACTCCATCCCGATGATCAAATTTGTCTTTCTTAAAGTCACGCTTTGGGTTTAAGTCTCCATCTTGGTCAAGAAGAGCATGCTTTTCGTCAACGCTTAATGTTTTATTTTCAAGAGTCTGGAATTTTTCTTCGACTTCTCTACTAGTAACTTCATCGTCTTCGACAGCAAAAATTGCTGCTACTGCGATAACAGTTAATAACGCAAAAGCGACTACCCATTTAACAATCGAGTCTTTCATTAAGAATTCCTTCCGTTCGTAAACTAGAACACATTTGCGGACTTATCTATATATGCAAGGAGAAGGAAAAACCTTTCAGCTGAATTTCGATATTAAGCAAATTTAAGGAGCTAAACGAGTCTTATCAACATCAAGACTTAATACATCAGGTCTACTGTAATGTCCAGTGGGATCGAAGTTTTGACGTTGTCTAATTATCTCACTGAGATCCAGATCAGCCCAAATAATGCCCTTCTGATCTCTAACAGGTTCAACAACCCATCTTCCGTCTGGTCCGGCAATACAAGTACCTCCGTTATGGTACTGTTCGCTTTTTTGTAGCTGATCCTTTAAAGGGAAGTCTTCGGGGATCATCTCTGAGTTGTAAACAGCACCGACACTGACCACGAATAAACGTCCTTCCTTAGCAATAAACCTGGTTATATCCTCAGTAAGGCCTACAGAGCCTGGCCAAGCAGCCACATGAATTTGAGAACCAGTACTGTACATTGCTGTACGAGCCAACGGCATCCAATTCTCCCAACAATTAAGACCAGTAAGCAGGACACCTTCATGTTTATGAGCAACTAATCCTGCCCCATCTCCATCAGCCCAAACTAAGCGTTCTCCATAAGTAGGTTTAAGCTTGCGATGAACGCTAACAACACCTTCTCTTGGGTCAATAGCCACTAAAGAGCAGTAGATAGAACCGCCTGAAGCTGCTCGTTCCACTATTCCCAAATAGGTAAATACGTTAGCTTCACACACTGTTTCAATAATGTCGGCGAATTCAGGACCGTTAATTTCTACAGACTGGTCAAGATAATAAGCAAAAGCCTCTTGTTGGGTTTTCTTCTCCCAAGCTGAAGCATCAGTTAAATCAATCCAGACCGGATACCCAGATACAAACACCTCAGGAAAAACGACTAAGCCCGCACCACCCTCAGCAGCTTCGATTATCCGATTCTTAACAATCTCAAAAGTTGCAGACCTATTAAGAAAAACTGGTGAGTCTTGAATTGCAGCGATACGCATTAAAAATTTATATCACTGATTTTTTATAATGATGCAATTAAGCCAAGGCTGAACAACAAGTATTTGTAATTAATCTTGTCACCACGTAAGGATCCATATTTGCATTTGGTCGTCGATCTTCTATGTATCCTTTTTGATCAAGATGCACTTGCCATGGGATACGAATTGAAGCACCGCGGTCAGAAACTCCATAGCTGAACTGGTCGAACCTTTGAGTTTCATGTTCACCGGTTAACCGCTCTTCAGAACCAAGACCATATCCAGCAATATGCTCAGCTGGTTTTCCTTCTGCTCCCAATGATTCACAAGCAGTGATAATTGCGTCATAGTTTTCACGCATAGCATTTGTAGAGAAGTTTGTATGTGCTCCTGCTCCATTCCAATCACCCTTAATTGGTTTTGCAGCTACCGAAGCGTCAACTCCGAAATCTTCCGCAACGCGATAGAGAAGATAACGAGCCATCCATATTTGATCAGCAACAGCTACTGTATCAACTGGTCCAATCTGGAATTCCCATTGTCCAAGCATGACTTCAGCATTTGTGCCAGAGATATCTAATCCAGCATCCATGCAAGCTTTAGTATGTGCTTCAACAATATCCCTACCAGCAATCTCAATTGAACCAACTCCGCAATAATACGGGCCTTGTGGAGCTGGAAAACCTTCAACGGGCCAACCTAAAGGCCTTCCGTCCATGAAGAAGGTGTACTCCTGTTCAATTCCAAATAGAGGTTCTTGTTCTTTGTACTTTTCAAAAACTTCTACACAAGCTGCACGTGTATTAGTTGGATGCGGGGACATGTCTCCATCTGGAAGTAGAACCTCACACAAAACAAGAACATCATCACCACCTCTAATCGGATCAGGACAAGAAAAAACTGGGTTAAGCACACAATCAGAATTGTCACCAGGTGCCTGATTGGTACTTGAGCCATCAAAACCCCAAATCGGAAGGTCATTAGCGTTGTCAACTATCTTTGTCTTGGAACGTATATACGGCATAGGAACAGTGCCGTCGATCCAAATGTATTCAGCCCTTATTGACATGATTTTCTCCTATTTTTCTTAAAAAGTTTTTCTAGATATAAGTTATGAAAACATTTTGACACCACAAGAATGAGTTTCAAAGTCATTAGTTATTTGTTAACAAATTATTAACGTAGAAAAATAGGTTGTCCTTAGACAAATTTTCGATAATCCTTGATGATGAACAAAATTCAAGAGAATCGTAATCATGCTCAATTCGACTACGTTTTTCGAACTGTGGAAGAACGCGGCGTCAGACTCATACGCCTTTGGTTTACTGACGTTTTAGGTCGTCATAAATCAGTTGCTATCTCGCCCGCTGAATTAGAAACTGTCTTTGAAGAAGGCCTCCAATTTGATGGTTCAGCGATTGATGGTTTTAGTAGAATCCAAGAAAGCGACGTCCTAGCTAGACCTGATCCTTCAACTTTTGAGTTGCTTCCATGGGTAGCCGACGATGAAGCTTCTGGAACTATGTTTTGCAATATTACAAATCTTGATGGAACACCCTTTGCCGGTGATCCAAGACAAGTTTTACAAAGGAATATCGACCAAGCTAGAGAAGACGGCTACGAAATGTTTTGCGCTCCTGAAATCGAATTTTTCTACTTCGCTAACCAAGAAAACGGTTTACAGCCAATACCACTGGATCAAGCTTCATATTTTGACTTAACAACAATGGACGTAGCCTCTGACCTTAGAAGACACACACTCCATATGCTTGAAGCGCTCTCCATCCCTGTTGAATACTCTTTTCACGAAGACAGCCCCAGTCAACATGAAATAGACCTGCAATATACAGATGCTTTAAACATGGCTGATTCAGTTATGACTTTACGTTTAGCTGTTAAAAAAATAGCAATCGATCGAGGGGTATACGCGACGTTTATGCCTAAACCTCTTAATGGAGTCCAAGGTTCCGGTATGCACACACACCTCTCGCTCTTTAGTGAAGGAAAAAATGTTTTCCACGACCCATCAGGAAATCTTTCCTTAACTGGTCAATCATTCGTTGCTGGGCTTCTGTATCATGCTCGAGAAATAACTGCCATAACAAATCAACTCGTTAACTCATATAAAAGAATTAATGAGGGTTACGAAGCGCCACGTTATGTATCTTGGGCGCGAAACAATAGATCATCACTGGTTCGAATACCTGTTCACAAGCAAGACAAACCAGATTCAGCAAGAATTGAATACAGAGCAGTCGATCCCGCTTGTAATCCTTATCTCGCATTTTCTGTAATGCTCGCAGCTGGTTTAAAGGGAATTAAAGAAAATTACGAACTGCCACCCGAAGCTACAACAAATCTTTATGAAATGAGCCGGGCAGAACAAAAGGAACTAGGTGTTGCTAGTTTGCCAGCAAACCTTTCTGAAGCTTTAGATGAAATGGAAGAATCAGATTTGGTAAGAGAAGCCCTAGGTGACCATATCTTTGAATGGTTTCTGAGAAATAAAAGGACAGAATGGAATGAGTATCAACGTCAGGTAACACCTTTTGAAATCGAACAATATCTTCCGAACTGGTAGTGAGAAATTTGAATGATTGAAACACTCCTAGTCTTTCCAGCACCACCACCACCTGAATTATCTCAATGCCTCGATGCAAAAGGGTGGATTTGGAAGGCAATCAACAATTCTGATTCTGCTCTTACAGACCAACCTGATACCGGTTGGGCAGGTGGAGTCATAGTTGCTGACTCGCATCCAAAAGAAGCACTTTCACTCTGCAGGCAACTACGTCAAACAGAAAATCCTTTGGTGCCCATTCTTCTGCTAATAAGCAAAGGCCAACTGAATAATTTCGAAGTAAATGAAAATCTTTTCGACGATTTCTGCATAACGCCTTTTCACCCCGAAGAATTAGAAATTAGGCTCAATAATCTCTTCCTGAAATTTGGCTTAGGCACACAACCTGATCTTATTAAGTATGGTTCGCTTGTTTTAAATATAGAAACGTACCAAGCAACTATCGATGATTCGCCTTTAGATCTAACTTACATGGAATATGAGTTGTTACGTTTTCTAGCAATGCGACCTGGAAAAGTTTTCACTAGAGAAACACTTCTTAGTGAAGTATGGGGTTATGACTATTATGGCGGAGGTAGAACAGTCGACGTTCATATAAGAAGACTCAGAGCAAAGCTAGGCGAGGAACACGCAAATCTAATCTCGACAGTGAGGTCTGTAGGTTACAGGTTTGGTCAATCTCGTTGGGGGTCTTAGTTTAATCAGAAGTTTTTTCTGGCGACCAATGATTAGATTCACTTAACTCCAGCAATTCAGATTCTTTGTGACTTTCATCTACATCTTTTTTAACTAGTCCGCCAATTAAAGCCGCTGCTAAAGCCCCACTTAACAAAATTGCAACAGGCATAACTACAACAAGCAAGATGATCATAATTATGGCTCCACCCATAGATGCATTCTGCCACCATAAAAGTAGTTACGCATCTAGTAGTAGAAAGATTTAAAAGAAAACAGTTTTAGCCTTTGTGAACTATCGCCTCAATCTCTATACAAGCGCCTAAAGGTAAAGCGGCCACAGCAACAGCAGAACGTGCAGGTCTGTGTTGATCAAATACTGAACAATAAATCTCGTTCATTTGGACATAGTCATCCATATCAGTCAGGAAAACAGTTGTCTTTACTATTTGATTAAGAGAAGCTCCTTCGAGCTCGACTAGTTTTTTCAAGTTTTCTAATGCTTTAGGTGCTTCGAAACCAAGACCGCCCTCAACTAAAACTCCGTCGACATGACCTATTTGTCCACTAATCATTAAAAAATCCCCGGCGTGAATTGCTGGACTATACGGACCTACAGGCTTACTCATATTTTCTCCTTAACTAAAAAGTTATAATGACATTATTACTAACCAGTAGGCCATTCGGGCAAAGTGCCTTTGTGTATCCATGTTGCTGCAGCAACTGCAGCAAATACTGCATCAGAACCATTAACGGATTTACCTTTGCCAGGTTCAATATCAACATGAACTTCAGGCATTTCACCAGCTCTGACTATTCCAAAGGACCTAATTGTTAGATCCTGCACTTCTCCATTTTCATCAACTGTTAGAGACTCTGAAGTAACCCAACTCCAAGCCATATGCGCTGCTCCTATACAATAAGATCTCAATACCGCTTCATCTAACGGCTCTCCGCAACGTAACGAAATATTGATTCGTCTTTCATCTACTTGAGCTGAAGCCGATGAACCATCAGGTGAAATAATACTTCCGACTTGACCAGCCGCTCCACTTAGTAAAATTTGCGCTTCTGCCCATCCTGCTGCCCTTATCTTTGAAGAAGTAATAGGTCCTTTTAAATCAACTTCTTCTACTTTTATTTCTGGAGCAACTGAGTGAATAGCATCAGTTATTCCGGGAGTTCGAGCAACTCTTATAATTCCTTGTCCATTTTTATTTACTCCACCAGCAATTGGGGGTCTTTTCGGACCGAGGCGAACAGAATCTTCTCTCGATAAAATTGCCAATACGGGTCTTTTATATTTATTGGCTAAAGACCTTGCAACTTCTGGTACCGGTGATTCTAGTTTTGATCCGAAAGCGCCTCCATTAGCCAAAGGTGTTGAAGGTTCACCACCAGGTTCACACCAAGCAGAATCGGTTTCTAAATAGCCTGGTTCTACCCAGTTGGTTTTGAGAACTGCATCCCAGTCTCCAGGTGGCAGTTCTATAGGGGGGACCGCTTTAACAGTTGTTCGCCTGCCTTGAATTTTTTGTGCACTATTTCGAGCCTCAGAAAGATTCTCACCTAAAGACCATCCTCCAGAAGAATCTGGAACCGCTATGAGACAATTTGAAGGTGCGGTATCAGCCGAAAAACCACCCTTACCTAAAGTGATGTCCAAACCAATTTTTTGAGTAGACCTTCCTTCAATGCTCGCCCTAAGAGAAGCTTCTTTTGTTTCAATAATCTTTTCCGATTTTCCAACTTTTTCCCACGCTTCAATAATTGTTTGCCAACCTGTGCACCTACAAAGGTGGGCATGTAAGGAGCGTTTAACTTTCTCTATCTCTACTTGTTCTCTACCTTCTCTAAGAGCAGCGAACCGCATAATTATCCCAGGGGTGCAAAATCCACACTGGCTGGCTCCAACTTGAGAAAAAGCTTCTGCCCATTCATTTCTGATTTCATTGTCTAAACCTTGCAATGTCGTGATTTCTCGACCCGCTACTCTTCTAACTGGAGTCACACATGAAACTCTTGCTTGACCATCTACTAAAACAGTGCAACAACCACACTGGCCTTGAGGGCTGCAACCATCTTTTACCGAGGTAATACCAACTTCACTTCGCAGAAAATCTAACAAAGTAAGATTTTCATCATTGATTTCGAAAACCTTTCCATCCACTTTGATTGATAATTCTTTTTGATCTTTCATAAAAGGATTGCTCTCCGCAAGTTGTTAAAACAAGTAACTAGTAATCTCTAATTGTGGTTATAAATAAGTTTGTTATATCTCGTCGTCACGCGCTAATTAGTATGGCTGGTTTTACAAGTGGATTGATCTTTACAGGCTGTGGAAATGAAGAAGATAATGGAACACTATCGCTTGGGGCGCGTTTCGCAGATGGGTATCAAGCCTCACCAGTTCTTACAAGTGGTTCTCCTCAACGTGCGCCTTACGCCCTAATAAGTGAAGAAGGATGGCCTTTATCTGAAGAAGTTCCAGATTCGATTGAGTTGCTTGTAACAGAACTCGCTTCTGGGGAAACGGTTTTTGAAGGAGAAGTCGCTCGACATGGTGAGCCTGGAGTAATTCCTTACTTTCCTCTGATTTTTAACCCACCCAGAGCTGGCGGATACAAAGTTGAAGGCAAAGGCTTAAAAGGTCACCATCAGCTACTTGTTGCTGAGCCGTCCGATGTTCAACTAATTCAAATTGGACAAAAAATGCCCGCTATTGAAACTCCAACCATGGAAAATACTTTGGGAATAAATCCTATTTGCACTAAATCATCTGGGCCTTGTTCACTCCACAAGAAGAGTCTCGATGAATCTCTATCTAGTTCAATTCCTACAGCTTTGCTTGTGTCTACTCCACGTTTTTGTCAAACGGACGTTTGTGGTCCTGCTTTAGACATCCTCATAAAACAATCAGAGTTGCTTGATGGAAAGTTGACAATTATCCACGCTGAAGTGTTTAAAGAACCTGAGAAACAGAACTTTTCAATAGCACCAGTTGTCGGAGCTTTTGGACTTACTTTCGAACCAAGCTTGATTGTTGCAAATAGTGAAGGTGTAGTTACGAGCATTCTCCACTTTGCAATGGACACTAATGAGGTTTCAGAAGCACTATCAACTGTACTTTAAAAAAGATTAGGAAAAAGACTTACCGCATCCGCAGGTTTTTTGGGCGTTTGGATTATCAATTGCAAAACCTGCTCCATTAAGTCCGTCTTTAAAATCAAGAGTTGCTCCTACCAGTAATTCTGCACTGGATGGATCAACTACAACACGTACTTCATCAAAAAGCTTTTCAACGTCGTCTTCGGCTTTATCGGTATCAAAATACATCTCATAACTAAAGCCTGAACATCCACCCGGTCTTACAGCGACACGCAAAGCCATTTCCTCAGTTTCCTGAGCCAATAATTCAGTGACTTTTTTTGTAGCTTCTTCTGTAAGTGTGACCATTTTTTTTCCTTAAATTTCTAAATGTAATGGATGCTTACATTTTACCTCAAAAAAATACTCTATAACAGTCCAGTTATCAAAATTTACTAAGTGGTAAATTTAAATACGTTTAGTTTTTTAACAAAAGGAATAAATATGCCATCTGAAAATTTAAGTTATAAATGTCCAAAATGTGGTGCTCTCGAAGCAGAAACCGGAGAAATACGAACTACAGGTGGTGGTTTTTCTCGTTATATGAATCTGCAAAATCAAAAATTTGGTTACGTCGCATGCGCAAATTGCGGATTTTGTGAGTTCTACCGTGACAGTGGAAAAGATAAAGGCTGGAAAACTGTCCTCGACATTTTAAGTAATTAATTTGCAAGATTCTGAAAGTGTTTCCACACAAGAAGAAAATCCATCTAAAAGGTGGCATGACCTTGATGCATTAAGGGGTTTTGCAATGCTCCTTGGGATTGTTCTTCATACCGCTATGTCTTTTCTCGGTGGTGTTTGGTCAGTTAATGACATCCGTGCTGGAAGTGAGTTCTTCTGGTGGGTTGTACTCGGAATCCATGGCTTTCGTATGCAACTTTTCTTTCTGCTCAGTGGTTTCTTTACATCAATGCTCTGGAAAAAGCGCGGCTTGAATGCACTGGTGCAGCACAGAATCAAAAGAATTTTTCTTCCATTGTTAATTTGTTTCGTAACAGTAATCCCCCTGATGAACTGGGTTAGTGAAGAAGCAGCAGAATCGGAAAATGAAAAAATTCAAAATGTTGATGACATTTGGACACCAATTTTTTCAGGGAATGTCAAAGGAGTTGAAAATGCAATTGCAATGGGTGTGGACATTAATATTCGCGGTGATGATGCCAACACACCTTTGCACTTAGCGGCATTCCTCGGTGATCATGAAATCATTGAAATACTTCTTGAAGCAGGTGCGGAACCAGACCCTCTAAATAGTAAAGATGAAACGCCTCTGGTGTTAGCAGTTTTTGCTGGTAGTCCTAAAAGCTCTGAGATCCTAATCGATTTTGGTGCTAAAGATATACGCGAATCAGGGCAGGATTGGAAAGATCTGTTTTGGTTTAACTGGGCTGGAAATGAGCAAGAAGATTCTAAAAATGAAAAAGATATAAAATCCTGGTTGAACCAATTTCATCATTTGTGGTTTTTGTGGTTTTTGTGTTGGATGGTTGCAGGTTTCTGCATCGCATCAATTATTTTCCAAACGATTAAACCACTAATTAATAATATGCCTGACTTTAAACGTCACTTTATTTGGCTCTTGTTGCCTGCTTCACTTTTAATGCAATTAAAAATGGGCGACAGTGGAAATTATGCATCCTTTGGTCCTGATACTTTCACAGAATTTTTTCCACCAGCGCACCTTCTTATTTACTACGGCATTTTCTTTGCTTTCGGTTCAATAACTTTCGGACTAAGAACAAAAGCATCTGAACCATTCATAGATCACTTAGGTAAAAGATGGTATGTACTACTTCCAATAACCGCTATAGGTGTCCTTCCTTTAGGTTTAGGAGCAACTTTTGAAGGTAATTCCTGGTTCATCGCTTCACTTTTACAAATTATTTATGTCTGGGGAATGTCCATAGGGCTTATAGGGCTTTTTAGAAAACTTTTTGTTAATAAAAGAAGCGGAGTGCGATATTTATCGGATGCGTCTTACTGGATGTACATCGCGCATTTACCACTTGTTATAGCAGTCCAATGGCTTTTTAGAGACTGGGAAATTGTTTCATCAATCAAGTTTTTACTTATCTGTATTTTGGTGAATCCTGTTTTATTAGCTTCTTACCAATTGTTTGTCAGATACACGCCAATTGGAACTTTGCTTAATGGCAAACGGAAAAGAAAACCAGAAAATCCAAGTCCGATTTTAAGTTAGTCAAGGAGAAAAAATGAATAATGGAGAGGCATCAAACCAAAGTATCGAGAGCCAAGTTACGGGAAGTTGTGCATGCGGAAATATTCGTTTTCGTATAACAGGAGAATTAAGAGACGTGGTTAATTGCCATTGTGATCCATGCCGTCACTGGACAGGCCACTTTATGGCCGGCACATCTACTCAAATTGAAAATTTTTTCTTTGAGTCTGACTCGACTCTTACCTGGTGGAACAGAACTGAAGAAGTTAAATATGGATTCTGCTCTAATTGTGGATCAAGTCTTTTTTGGGAAGATAAAGGAAGAGACAAAATAAGAGCCATAACCGCTGGGGCTCTAGACCCTCCAACTGGTCTTAAGACTGTGTTAAATATTTTTAGCAACTCAGTTTCTGACTATCACCAGCTAGATGAGCGCATTAACACTACATCAAATGATCTACCTGCAGATTAAAAGTTGCTAGATCTATCTAACTTGCAAGACTAATTTATTGCCCCTAGTTGATAGCCAGATTCAGAAGGGTTTTCATCAGGCCAATTTGTTCGCCAAACTTCAGTTGATACCTCACCGACTAAAATTTCTCTGTGTTTAAAACTGTTTTCATATTTGACTAAAGGCTTAACCAAAGTCGAGTGACGGGGAACAGAAAAATATGGAGCACTGTAACGAGATCTCTGATTACGATTTGAAACACGGTGTGGAGTCGAAATAAACCGTCCCCCAGACCAGACTTCCATAAAGTCTCCAATGTTGACCAGGAGTGCTTCCGGGGGACATAAAATTTCAAGCCACTCGCCTTTTCTTGTTCTGATTTCAAGCCCTCCTAGAGGGTCTGGATGAAGAATGGTTATTGCGCTTATATCTTTATGTGGGTGAATTCCTGAATTCTCAGATTTTGAACTTGAAACTGGGTAATGAAGCAAAGTCATATTAGTTAATGGTTCATTAAAAAAATCTAAAATAATGCTTGGTTCTACTCCTAGTGCAACAGCCAAGTGTGAAAGAAGCGTAAAGGTTAAACTGTCGCATTCTTTCCAATAGGAAAGAAGTATTTCTTTCATATCATCTATTTGGCTAACCCATTTGTTCGACCCATAAAGTACGCACTCGTCTTTAACAGGGTGTTCTTTTGGGCATTCCCAATGCAATTTGAAACCTTCGTAGAGATCGGGCTTTTTTGTACTAAAATTTTTCTGCTCATTAGGGGAAAAAAATCCAAATGGTATATAACCCCGGTAATTGTCTCTTGAAATAGATAGTTCTTCTTTAACAGAATTTGGGACATTAAAAACACGAACTAATAATTCACGCATCTCAAATAATCGGTTTTTTTCTACTCCATGCCCGACCAGTACAGCGAAACCTGTTTCTTCAAAAGCTTCTATCAGCTCATCAGAAACTGTTTGTTTCCTGTCACCTTCACTAGTTAATGAAGCAATATCTATAATTGGGAGTTCGACTTTTTTCATTTTTTGTTTTTTCGTTAATTTGTTCTATTACAACTTGGTACAGGAAAAACCATTCTTAAGCAAACAAAGTTTCAGAGTGAAAACTTTTAGGTTCTTTTTTTGCTTTGATGGTGCGAAAATGTATGGAGAATATCTATTGTGTCAATCCTTGAAAGGAACCACATGGCCACTTTTAACGATGTTTGGAAAATAGGAATGGGACTTCCAGAAGTGGAAGAAACAACTTTCTATGGAACAGCTGGCCTGAAAGTCAAAGGTAAAGCCTTTTGTAGGATTTGGAGCGAACGCGAATATGAGCGCGATGAAATTACTGATACTGAAGTTTTGGTAATTTTCTGCAACCTAGACGAAAAAGATTCACTAATCGAACAATATGATGGAGTGCTCTTTACAACTTCACACTACGACGGTTATGACAATCTTCTAGTCAGGCTGACAGATGCGACGACAGAACAACTGACTGACTTTCTCGACATCAGTTATTTGGTAAAAGCACCGCCTTCATTAGCAAAACTAATTACTGAATAAAAAAAACATTAAACGTGGATGTGGAGTCGACTATTCACATCTCTGAGTAAAAAGGAAAAAAATGAGTAATCGAAGCGAAATTTACATCGATGGCAGTTGGATTGCTTCCAGCGGAACAGAAACTATCGACGTTATAAACCCTTCAACTGAAGAAATTATTGGATCAACTCCGGCAGGCACAAAAGAAGATGTTGATTTAGCTGTTAAGGCTGCAAAAGAAGCCTTTCAAGGGTGGTCAGAAATGACCCTTGAAGAGAGGCTCTCTTACATAGAGGGACTTGCTGCAAAACTCGGTGAGAGAAGCGCTGAAATTGGTGAGCTTATATCCCAAGAAGTAGGTATGCCGGGAAAAATGTCAATGATGATACAAGCAGGCCTTCCAGCGGCTACGACTGCAAGCGTTTCGGGTACAGCTAGAGAATTCCCATTCGAAGAAACCATAGGAAGATCACTAGTAACACGTGAGCCTGTTGGGGTGGTCGGCTGTATTACTCCTTGGAACTACCCTCTTCACCAAATAATGGCCAAAGTTGCTCCGGCCATGGCCATGGGTTGCACAGTAATCCTTAAACCAAGTGAAGTAGCTCCGTTAAACGCATTTCTTTTAGCTGAAATAATTGACGAGTTGAACTTTCCAAACGGTGTATTTAATCTCGTTTCAGGGGTTGGGCCTGTAGTGGGAGAAGCTATTGCAGCACATCCAGATGTTGACATGGTCTCCTTTACAGGCTCTACACGTGCAGGTACAAGAGTAGCGGAAATAGCTGCAGCAAACGTAACTCGTGTACATCAAGAACTTGGAGGCAAATCTGCGAATATTATTCTTGACGACGCAGACTTTTCAGCAGCTATTCCTTCTGCAGTTGGAGCTTGCTTTCTAAACTCAGGACAAACTTGTAGTGCGCTGACACGTCTACTCGTTCCTTTTAGCAAAATGGAAGAAGCAGCAGAACTAGCTGCTCAAGCCGCGGCCGGATTCACAGTTGGACCTGCTAATGAAGAAACAAGCAAACTAGGACCTCTAGTTTCTAAAGCTCAATGGGATCGAGTCCAAAATTACATTCAAACAGGCATAGACGAAGGTGCGACACTGGTTGCTGGGGGCTTAGGTAAACCTGATGGACTAGATTCTGGCTATTTTGTACAACCGACCGTATTCGCGAATGTTGAAAATTCAATGACAATAGCCCAAGAAGAAATCTTTGGTCCTGTCCTTTCAATCATTGGCTATGACAACGAAGACGACGCGATTCGAATTGCAAATGATTCTGATTATGGTTTATCAGGAGGTGTTTGGAGTTCAGATAATGAAAGGGCTTTGGAAGTAGCTAAGAAGCTTAGAACCGGAGAAGTTGATTTGAACGGTTCATTTTTAAATACCGATGCGCCTTTCGGCGGATATAAAAAATCCGGTAATGGTAGGGAATTGGGACGTTTCGGTATGTATGAATTTGTAGAAGCGAAGCAAATAAATCTGCCTCTTTAAAATAAATACTTTTTAGAGTTGATTTTGAATTAATACACCTGCACCGGCAACAGTTAAAACAGCAACCCAAGATACAAGTCCGAGCACTAATGGTTGACGGCCAAGATTTTTTAATGACCTAAGACGCACTCCTGCTCCTAAACCAAACATTGCCATTGTTATAAGAAAATTTCTTATGTCGCCGATTGTTTCAATAAAACTTTCAGAAAAAACTGAAGTTGATCTTATTGCTGCCGCTGCAATGAAACCGAGGATAAAAACAGGAATCGGCAATTTCCATTTTTGTAAGTTTTTTGAGCGTTTCTGTTGTTTGAACGACACGAACATAAGTAAGGGTGCCAGCATTAATATCCGACACATTTTTACTACCACCGCAGAGTTCAAAGTGTTTTCACTCACGGCAGAAGCGGTAGCAACTACTTGACCCGTGTCGTGAACTGATAATCCAATCCACCAACCAAATAGATTTTCATCAAAATCAAAAATCGCTTGGATAATTGGAAAAGCTAGAACAGCAATAGAGCCAAATAAGGTAACTAAACCAACTGCGTAACCAGTTTCTTCTTCATCGGCTCTACTTAAGGGCTTCATAGCAGCGATCGCTGATACTCCACAGATCGAAAATCCTGAAGCAACAAGAAGTGCCAATGGTTTGTTTACTGAGAAAATATTACTGGCTTTTTGAATACCAAAAAAAACAATTAACACGACTGCTATTACTATTAGAACTCCAATCGGACTCCCAATCTCAGTAATTTCTGAAAACGCAAGTCGAAACCCTAAAAGGCAAATACCTATCTTTAATATGCGTCCTGATGCTAATTCCAAAGAAGGTTTTGCCCAGGAACCCAAAACACCAGAATTTGCTAATACGACTCCTATAAGAAGTGAAATCACAGGAGAAGATAACCGGTTATTGGAATAACTGATTATCTCAGCAGTTATTCCAACAGCAACTATTAAGAAAAGTCCATAAAGATTTTCACGCACCCATTTGATTAATGAATGCAAAGATAACTGGTACATCTTGTCTGTAATTTTAAATGCAGATACATCAACTGCCCTTTTAATATGTAGGCCGCCCGGGGCTCGAACCCGGCACCTTGGGATTAAAAGTCCCCTGCTCTACCCGATGAGCTAGCG
>PABN01000052.1 GCA_002699555.1 Dehalococcoidia bacterium | reverse complement strand
TGTTATATTTGTCCAAAATGAAATTGAAAATCCATTATTTTCATCCCAATAATTATATAAATCGATATTTTTAATGCTTTTTAAATATTGATTATCTGATTCAAAAAATATTGAACTCTTTCCAGTTATTTTAATATTACTATTTAATGTTAAAGGATTCGTTATTTCTTCAATATTATTCATAATTACTAAATTATTTAAATTCTCTGAATTATCAATACCAATTGTATATTTATCATCAAATTTATACCATGCAATAATACTATCATCTTTATCACTATTATAATTTTCACGATTTAAGTTGTAATTTAAAGTTAAAAAATTATTATTTACTTCATCTTTAGAATAATAATAATTTTTTAATGTATCTCCAGTTATATTTCCTGATATTTTAACATTTCCTACAATATCTAATGCTGTTGTAGGATTTTCTGTATTAATACCTACTTTACCGTCACTTTTAATAATCATATGTTCAACATTTGAAGTATAAAATTGTAATTCATCATTATCTAGACCTGGTGTTTTTTCTGCTTTTACAAATGTATCTTTATTTTGATCTATTGTTCCACCTAATGACCCCCAATTATTTCCAGAACCATAACCTTCAAATTGTTCTAATTCTAAATTATATCTTACAATACCTTTTTCTAAATAAGTTGGTCTTTCTAGGGTAGTTCCTTTAGGTATAATAATACCATCAGTAGTATTAACATGTAATGATATATTAGGTTCATTTGTTTTAACACCTATATTACCGCCATCTTTAATAAAAAATACAGAATTTGAGCTATCTTCAAAATCAACTACTGGTTCGCTACCTATTTGATTTAAAACTAATGCTGGTCCTGTTCCATCATTAGTTATTTTTAATTGTTCAGTAGTTGTTGTATCTGTATCAATAATATATTGAACACCATTAACTATTAGGTCACCTTCAATTCTAGTTGTTCCTTTAACATGTAATTGGTGTGTTGGTTCTGATACATTTATTCCTACTTTTCCAGTATCTTTAACTATCATACGTTCAATATTTGATGTATAAAATTCTAATTCATTATTATCAACTCCCGCGGTTTTTTCTGCTCTTATAAATGTATCTTTATTTACATCAATAATACCACCTAAACTTCCCCAAGTATTACTTGCACCATAACCTTCAAATTGTTCTAATTCTGAATTATAACGAATATAACCTTGAATTAAATTTGTAGGTCTTTCTGCTGTAGTTCCTTTAGGTATTTTAATTGCATCTGTTCTATTAATATCTAATGATACATTTGGTGTATCTATTCCAATTCCAATATTATTTTTATTTAATATTACATTGTTATTATCTTCAATCCATGTATAAACTGATGAACTTATGTCTATCTCATTATTAAATATCGTTTTTAATGTTAAACTACTATCTAAAGTTTTACCATAACTTAACCATTCCGTTAAAGTTATCTCATTTAAAGATATCTTACCTGTCTGTGTTAATATTTCTTCATCACTTCCATTTAAATTTAATATTACATCGGGTACTTTATTCGTTTTTCTTTTAGTGAATTTTAAATCAGAATTTTCAATAATTAAATGATCTAAATCATCAATCCATAATGTATTTTTTGATAAAAAGAGTTCGGAAATTTTTTGTTTGATATGACCAATATTTAAAGTATTATTTTCATCTGGAATTAAATCTTTTTTAAATTGGATCTTTTGTTCAGTAATTAATAATTTATTATTAATTTCAAAGATTCCATTTGGTGTATTTGTTCCAATGCCTACTTTACCATCATTTTTAATAATCATATGTTCAATATTTGAAGTATAAAATTCTAATTCATTATTATCTAATCCTGGTGTTTTTTCTGCTCTTATAAATGATTGTTTTTTTACATCAGTAACACCACCTAATGTTCCCCATTCATTACCAGTTCCATAACCTTCAAACTGATCTAATTCTAAATTATAACGTATAATACCTTTTTTTAATGTAGTTGGACGTTCATTTACAGTACCAGATGGTATTTTTAATCCATCTGAATTATTAATATCTAATGATACAACTGGCTCCGTTTCATTTATTCCAGTTTGATTTATTAGATTTATACTATTATCATTGTCACCAACTTTTAAAATATTTGAATTTATTGAGATATCTGAAACATCAATATTTGGAGTCCAAATATCATTTAAAACTTTTAACTGATCTCCCGTATTTACAACATTAGATGATTGGTCTGTTATTACTAAAAAATTCGATTCCGGTTCAGAATAAATCAGTTTTTTTAATTTATTCAAATATCTTTTCATATTTTTGATTAGAACAGATAATATTTTTATGCATATTTCAATGCAGTGTTTTATCTAAATAAAAAAAAATTAATTTTTAGATATTTATGGTCTATATTTCTGTTATTTTAAATACATACATATAATCATCCATTTTAATTAATAATTCATATATTCCATTATTTGTATATTGTATTGATAATATATTATTATTAATATTTATGTTAATAGAATCTGGATTATTTAATATACTATAATTATTAGCATATTTATAATTAAACAAATTAATATTAAAATTCTCAGATATTGAAATATTAATAATATTATCTGTTAAAATATTATTTTCAATTGTATCTTTAATTAATTTAACATTTAATATTGATGTTCCATAACTATTATTTGCTAATATTTTGAAATCTTTGTAATTATCAGTTATTGTATTTACTTTTAATGTATTTGAATTAATTAAATATTCAATTCCTTGATCAATTTTATCAATTATATTTATAATAAAATAAACATTACTATCATATATTGATATTGCATAATATTTTCCAACATCGCTAATTGATGTATCCCATGTAACTTTACCTGTTATTAATCCATATGCAATTTCATAATAACCTGTATAAACTAAACCACTATTTATATATCTATTTGAATCTGAATTAATTCTCTCTGGATTTGTGTCACTTTTTACAATTGTAAATGGATGATTTCCATAACTTGTTACATTCATTTCAATAATTGATGATTTTTCAATATCTATAGTTATATTAGTAGAATCTTGATTAATATAATTAAAATCTAATCCAGTACCAGTTAAATAAAATTTACTATTCGATGTATTAATATCTAATATGATATTTTGATTATCAATATTATCAATAATATTTGAATAATAATTAGTATTTTCATTAATTAAATAATAATTTTCATTTAATAATTTAGGTTTTTGTTTTTCCAATTCTTTAACTTCTAAAACAAAATTATTTGTTCCATTATTTAATTCAATAATGTAAGCAATTTCTCTATATTTTGGATAAAGTAATAATTTATTATTTTCAATATCAAAGATATTACTGTTATTAATAGATATATTGCTATTTAGATTAAAATCATTAAATATATAATTTAATCCAAATTCATATAATCCGCTGGTTAATGTAATATCTGTATTTTTATTTAATAATTCTGCTTCATTTACAGTTAAATTCCAATCTATATTACCAGATACATTTGTTGCTGTTAATAAGACATTATAACTAATTCCAATATTATTAGCATCAATAATAACCAAATTACTATTTTCATCTAAATTAAAATTATTTAAGAATACTGAAATATCTTTTAGTTTTAAATCATTTTGTAAATTATTATTTACATTTAATAAATAATCTTTAAATATATCTACAATTATATTATTATCTTCAACTGTTAATTCTTTATCAAAAACAACGATATCTGCTAATGCCCAATCTGAATTTTTTTGTTTATTAATATATAAATAATCAAAAATTATATTAGTAGTTCTTGTAGATAAAACATCACTATTTGTTGGATAAAATTGAACATTATTAGGTGCTGTTTCATTATTATTATATAAAACGATTAACCAATCATCTTTATCTGGTAATCCAGTGATACTCGTTACATTTATACTATTTATATTTACAAATCCTTTAATATCATTCCAATGACCTATAAATGATGTATCATTTCCTAAAATTGTTCCACGATTATCACCATTATATTTAAGTAATGCACAAATTGTATAATTTGTTGAATTTGGCATTTTTAATCTCATTACAGTATCTTTATCACCATAAATATATGAAACATTATTATCAAAACTTTCATAAACATTTCCTTCTAATAATTCTAAATTATATTGATTAGCTTTACCTAAATTATAGACAACATTATCATATTTGTTAAAATTTTTAGAGTGATATCTAGCATATGGAATATTGGATTCAAAATAATCTATATTTGGTAATATATTGCTATTTAATATATGATTATAAAGTACATTATAATTATAATTTACGTGTTTTCCAGAAAATACAGTTGTTAAATCTACACTATAATATTCATCTGCTAAATTTATATTAAGATCATCAATTAATAAAGTTGGTGATCCTGGTAAATTTTCTGTTATATTTAATTTCCAATTTATTTTTTTGGATAAATTTTTTGCTTCTACAATTAATTCATAACTTATACCTCTTTCATTTGGTTCGATAATTAATAATTCTCCAGATATTCTTGCAGAATTATATGGATTTTTTAATAATGTATAGATTAAATCGATACCATTAAATATTGCAGTTAAATTATAAGTTTTTAATTGACTTATATTAATATTATCAATATCACTAAATATTTTACTTGGTATTGATGGTAATTCAATTACTGTTAATTTCCATTCTAATGTTTTATTTTCTTGTCCTTCTAGTAATGTATCATTTAATTGAGTTCCACTCCATACAATGTCGTATGTTGTATTTCTAAAATTACCAGTTATTTCATATAAATTATTATTTATATAGGTAACATTATTAAATTCGCTTGTTTGAACTAATTGAATTAAATTAAATCGAGGACCAATAAATTTATCTTTAAGACTAATTTGTTTTGTATCATTTCCAATATAAATTGTCATATTTGATGAAACATAGGCATCTATTATTGGTGCTATTTCTGTTATTCTTAACGTCATAGTTTCACTAATATCTAATTTATTAATATTTAAAAATACATCATAAGTTGTATCACGGTAATCACCAGAAAATGTTAATGTATTTTGTAATGCATTATAAAAAATACTATCATAAATATTTGATTCTAATCCATATGTTAAATATGGTGTTGAAACTATATCATTAATATTAATGATATAATCTTTATCACTATCAAGAGTTATATAAACTATATTTTTATCTAATTCTAATGCTTGGTTTGATATATTTTGATCAATATTGATATAAGAATTTGAAAATAGATCTAAATCTAAATTACATTCTAATATCAAATTATCATAATTTAAATATGTATTATATATATTTATTGCTGAATTTCTACTATCTGTTGATTTTACTTTTATTTTAAAAATTATTGAACCAGAATATAAATCTTCAACAGATATATCTTCTTTTGGTATATTTAATAAAATACCTAAAGAATTACATAAATTATCAATGAAAGTTCTATATTGTTGTGTAATAGATGCACCTATTAAATAATAATCAATATATAAAGTTAAATAAAATTCACAGTTATTAAATTTAGTTGTTATACCAGTATCGATATCTGATATATCCAATGTTTGAATTCCAATTTTTAATACATCTGTACCAAAGTTATTAATAAAGTTTTCAATATAAGTTTTAATATTTTTTTGTGTTGGTATAGCATTACAACTATTTAATGCCATATCATCATCATCTATAAAATCTATATATTTAAATTCATTATTATTAACAAAAATAGGTATTTTATTAAAACTACCTGGTTGATCAGATATAGATTGTAATCTGGAGTTATAGGCTTGAACATCAATATCTATTGATAATCCTAGATTAGAACGTGCATCTAAAATATTACTTGCACCAGTTCCACCGTTTTCTATTTGTAAAATATCTGTTGTATGTGTTTGCATATTTATTAAATCACTTGTTTTCACATATCTTTCAAGTAATTTGTCATCAGTTATATCTCCAGCCAATAATTCATTAGTAATAGTTCCTGGTTTTAATCTTAAAAGTTCATATAAATTTGAAGAAGTTGTATCAATATATGTTTTTACACTGTGTTGTGTTGCTATTGCATTAATGCTATCACTTTCTAAATTTGATTCATTTAAAAAATCTACTGTTCCGGAAACAGTTTCATTTAAAAATATTGGTATTTTATTACTATTCATTTCTAATTGTCCTAATGATTGTAAGGTATATGGTCGGACATAAATTGATTTATCATAAAAAGTATTAGAAACTTCATTATCAGTTAAATTTTTATTAAAAAAACGTATATCATCTAAATATCCTTTAAATGTTGTTCCAATGAAAGCATTTGTATTATTAATATGTCCAAAGTTAAATTTGCTATTTAACGATGGTACAATTAAAATTTCAATATCTTCTGCAATTACATATTTTACATTATTTTTATAATAATATACATTTGTATTATTATTTTCGTTTTTACTAAATACAAATAAATGATGTGTCCATTCGTTTTCGTTAATAGTTATATCTATGTTTTGTGTTAATAAATTATCATTTACTCTAATATTTACTTTATTATTATAATAAATTACAAATTTTGTATATTCTGAACCTAAAAATATTAAATTTTCTGTTATATTTGTTATATTTGTCCAAAATGAAATTGAAAATCCGTTATTTTCATTCCAATAATTATATAAATCTATATTTTTAATAGTTTGTAAATATTGATTATCTGATTCAAAAAATATTGAATTTTTGCCAGATATTTTAATATTATTATTAAGTGTTAAATTGGAACCAATATTGATTAAATCGTTTTTTTGTGTAGAACTATCTTCACCTATAAAGTAATCATTATCAAATTTATAAAATCCAACAATACTATTATCTTTATCACTATTATAATTTACACGATTTAAATTATAATTTAAATTTAAAAAATTAATATTAATATAATCTTGGGAATAATATTTTGTATCAAAAAAATCATTTTCAATAATACCAGATATTTTAATATTACCAATAATTTCTAAAGATTCAGTTGGTTCGCTAGTTCCTATACCTATTTTACCATCGTTTTTAATAATCATACGTTCAATATTTGAAGTATAAAATTGTAATTCATCATTATCTAATCCTGGTGTTTTTTCTGCTGTTATATAAGTATCACCATCTACATCTTTAACACCACCTAATGATCCCCATGCGTTACCAGCACCGTAACCTTCAAATTGTTCTAATTCCGAATTATATCTTATAATACCTTTTTCTAAATAAGTTGGTCTTTCTAAGGTAGTTCCTTTAGGTATAATAATACCATCAGTTGTATTAACATGTAATGATATATTAGGTTCATTTGTTTTAATACCTATATTACCGCCATCTTTAATAAAAAATACTGAATTAGAATTATTTTGAAAATCAAGAACTGGTTCGCTACCTAATTGATTTAAAACTAATGCTGGTCCTGTTCCATCATTAGTTATTTTTAATTGTTCAGTAGTTGTTGTATCTGTATCAATAATATGTTGAACACCATTAACAATTAAATCACCTTCAATTCTAGTTGTTCCTTTAACATGTAATTGATGTGTTGGTTCTGATACATTAATTCCTACTTTTCCAGTATCTTTAATTATCATACGTTCAATATTTGAAGTATAAAATTCTAGTTCATTATTATCAATTCCCGCTGTTTTTTCTGCTCTTACAAATGTATCTTGATTTACATCAATAACACCTCCTAAACTTCCCCAAGTATTTCCAGCACCATAACCTTCAAATTGTTCTAATTCTGAATTATAACGAATATAACCTTGAATTAAATTTGTTGGTCTTTCTGCTGTACTTCCTTTAGGAATTTTAATTGCATCTGTCCTATTAATATCTAAAGATACTTTAGGTGTATCTGTTCCAATACCAATATTATTATATTCTGGATTAAAATATATATTATTATTACTTGATTCTATCCATGTATAAACTGATGAACTAATGTCTATTTCATTATTAAATATTGTTTTTAATGTTAAACTACTATCTAAAGTTTTACCGTAATCTAACCATTCTGTTAAATTTATTTCATTTAATGTTGTTTTACCTGTAAATGTTAATATTCCTGCTTCACTTCCATTTAAATTTAATATTACATCTGGTACTTTATCTATTTTTCTTTTAGTAAATTTTAAATTGGAATTTTCAATTAATAAATGATCTAAATCATCAATCCATAAGCTATCTTTAGATAAAAAGAGTTCTGATATTGTGTATCTGGAACTACCAACATTTAATGTATTATTTTGATTTGGAATTAAATCTTTTTTAAATTGAATTTTTTCATCATCAACTAATAGTCTATTATTGATTTCAAAGATTCCGTTTGGTGTATTTGTTCCAATGCCTACTTTACCGTCATTTTTAATAATCATACGTTCAATATTTGAGGTATAAAATTCTAGTTCATTATTATCAAGACCTGCTGTTTTTTCTGCTCTTACAAATGTATCTTGATTTACATCAATAACACCACCTAAAGAACCCCATGCATTTCCCGCACCATAACCTTCAAATTGATCTAATTCTAAATTATAACGTATAATACCTTTTTTTAATGTAGTTGGACGTTCATTAACAGTTCCAGATGGTATTTTTAATCCATCTGAATTATTAATATCTAATGTAACAATTGGTTCCGTTTCATTTATTCCAATTTTATTTACTAAATGTATAATTTTATCATTATCACCAATTTTTAAAACATTACAATCATATGTTGTTTTTATTTCAGATACATTTAATTTTGGTGTCCAAATATTATTTAATACTCTTAGCTGACTTTTTAAATAATCATTTCTATTATTTAAAAAAGCTTTTTCATAGTCATCTGTAATAATTATATTATTTTTATCATTATGATTACCTAAATGAATTAATTTATTGATGGAATTTAAGTATTTTTCTGTCATTTTATTAAAATAAAGATATTATTTATACTAATTTATAAACTATCAAAGTTAATATAATTTGTATTTTATCTGGATCTATAATTTCTACTAATTCACCTTTATTATCTAATAATTTAATATCAAATTTATTTAATCTTTTTTCTATAGGATTTAAACGATGAACATATGGATCAATACGAAAATCACTATTTTGAACTGGATAATTATGAATACCTGTTGATAAACTACTAAATATAGGGATTGTAATACGATTCGCCATTTTTATTTTATTATATCCATTTAGATATAGATAAGCATGAATATTTTTATAAACTTGTAATGGTACTACTTGATCATTTATAGTTAATATATTAAATGAACTATCTTTTAATAAATATTCACTTTTTAATAATCTAATTGCAACAACATTTTTTAAGTCTTCTAATAAATTTAATATATAATTATTTGGTTTAGGATAAATATTTTTATCACGATCTTCACTATCTAAGACTATTATATCTTTTTCAAGTTTATATTTTTTTGTTTTTTTTATAATGTTATTTTCTGTGGTAGTATATTCATTATTTTTTTCTTTATTATTTAATGTTCTTAGAAATTTTTCTTGTAATTCTTTATTATATTGCTGTAAATTATTCATTTACATATAATTCACAAAAAAAAAAAAATTTAAAAATTCATAACTTCTAAAGTTAAATTTGAATTTATAGTTGAATAATAATTATCCAAATAATAAGCATTAACTATTACAGATTTATTTATTTCATCAATAGTTAAATTAATAAAATTTTCATTAACTAAATTATTTTCGGTATTGAATCTAATAAAATCTAAATTAACATTTGAATAATAATCTAGTAAATATAATGATTTTATGTTATTAATTTTAAAATTAGAATATTGATTTAGATTATATTCTAAATCAATATAATAATTTTCACGTTCTATTATTAAATTTGAAGTTAATTCTATATTTATATTACTTACATTATTTGAGACATATTCATTATTATAATTAATTATAAAATTTGAAAATTTATTAAGTGTTAAATCTATATCAATATTATTAAATAAGTTTTGAATATTAATATTGGAATATTGATTTTCTAAATTAGAAGTAAATATTTCAAAATCATAATTATAAACAATATTACTTAATTGTGTAGTAGATTGTTGATATTGGTATTCTGAATTAAATTTTAAATTTGATATATTTTCATAACCAGTTAAATTGAAATAAACAACAATATTTGAATTATATAATGTTTCAATTTGAATAATTTCATTGTAATATATTTTAAATTCATCATTAACTAAAAGATAATCAGTTTCTTCGTTGTTTAATAAATAAACTTGTATATCTAAAATATAACTTTCACCTTTTTGGTAACCACGTAAATTTAGTGTTCCAGTTTCTCTATTAATATCATGTTTTGATTTAAAACGAATTAAATCTTTAACATTTTCCCATGGATATAGTTGATTTCCATTTGTATCTACTAAATTTGATAAATTATAAAAGTCATATAAATTTATTTCGATTAAATCTATTAATAATTCATTTAAATAATAAATATTGTTAATTGGATAGATATTAACAAATTCAAAGCAATATATTTGTAAAGGAATACTAATTATTTGATTTTTTCTGTTAATAGCTTGAATTTTTAAATCGAAGCTTCTTCCTAATTTATCTGAAATTATATATAAATACATATCTTGAATATAAACATTTAGATTGTTATCGGTTAAATCAATAACTTTAAAAGTTACTCTACTATAATCTGTAATATTAAAATAATTATAAATGTCTAATTTATAAATTCCAATACGTAAATTTAAATATAAATCATCAACTGTTGGTAAATCTATTATTCCATAATAATCTAATTCATTTGAAATAAAAAATTGATTTAAACTACTTTCTCCTATTATTGTAATATTTGCATATGCTATTGAACTAAATGCAGTTTCATGTTCAAAGGTAGCAAATTGTGCTTTAAATGTTAATTTAATAGTATTATATTCAAGTCTAGTGCTATATACATCAACATTTCTAAATACTGACATACTTTGTCCTTCACGTGGGAAGACTGAAATTAGGTTTGGCATATTTAGATCTATATTATTTCTAGGATTTATTAAGATACTATATTTTTGTTGTTTGCATTGTATTGGATATTTATTGGTTGATGTTATATAATAATCTACATCTAAATTTATAGGTTGAAAAATATTAAAACTGTTTTCTTCATTAATTCCCCAAGAAACATAACAATCTATTTGATTTTCAGTAGTATCTAAATTAATATAATTATTAACACTATAGAATGTTTTAATGATGTCATTACTTTTCATCATAAAAGAACCATTAATAAATGCATGACCATTAACATCTAATCCATATTCATTAATTAATGGGTTATTAATATCTGTTCTGTCTTTAAAATTTTTTTCATTTCCAATTATTAAATTTGCATTTTTATCAATAATTGTTTTTCTATTATAATTACCATCAACTTTCATTCTATTAATAGATGTATTATTTGTCATAATATTTAATTGTGCAATTTCATTACTAGAATGAACATCATTTAATATTTCATTATTTTCATTAATACCGATAGCGGTTATACCTGATTTACCAATAACGACACCTTGTGAGTTTCCTTTAACAAAATGATCATCTTGACAATTTAAACAACTTAATGCATGTAAATTTAATGAAGAATAATCATATTTATCCCAGAATTCTGCTACATTAATAGTTTCATTTAGGTTAGTTTTATAGACTGTTAGAGATGTTCTTTCATTTGGGATACCTTCACCTATAATTTTTAAATTTGCAATATCAACATTTTGATAATAATATATATTTGGATTTGGTAAATGTCTTTCATCTTCATATTTTAAAAATGGTTTTATACTACCCATATTTATTTCATCTATTTCACCATTTCTATGAACATTGTAATATGGTGTTATTATTAATCTTTTAGCTAAATGATTTGGTATTATTGCATTTAAATCTATATTTGCATAATATAATTCTTTATAACTATCAATTGTTTCCCAAATTATTCTTAATTTTACATGCTTTGAAGACATTCTAATAACATTAACATCTAATAAATCTTTTAACATATCTTTTGAATAATTATGATTTACATGATGTAAATTATCTAATCCTGGGTATTCTTGACTATTATTAAATGGATTTATTGTTAAAACAAAATCACTTAATATACGAAAACCATTTTTAGTTATTGTATCTGTTAAGAATATTTCACCTTCTAATTTAAAAATATCAAAATTTGAAGCTATTCCAGACCATTTTAAATCATATCCTAATTCATGCTTTGATCCATATCTTATTGGTATTTGTCCTGTAAATGCTGTTCTTTTTTGCATTGAACCAATTGAATTATAAATTACAGAATGTTCATATATTTCTTTTAAAACATTCGCATATTTGTATTGAAAATTAATATCTCCATCAATATATATTTTTTTTCCTAAAAAACTAATATCTTCTTTTGCATTTATTTCTACATTTTCATTTTTTAAGATTATATCTGAATTTGATATTTTAATGCTGTCTTTTAATGTAATATTATCAATTTCTATTGATTTATATGGTTCTAAAACATCATATTGACTTAAATCATTATAATTTGAACTATCTGTTATAATATTAGATGCAACAATAATATCACCATCTATATAAATTGTTCTATCTGTATATGTTGTTATTTCTACATTGGACCATTGTGTAGTTCCTTTAATAATATTTTCTGAACTATAATTTTTTTGTGATAATTCTGTAATATATATATTGGATTCTTTATTACTATGTATTCCATTTTTAACATATAAACTTCCATTAATAATTAAATTTTTTGAACAAAAGAAACTTGAATCATCTATTTCTTTCCATGCATCATTTACAATAATTTTTTGGGATTCTGTGTCTCTATCATTAAATTCATCTGAAATACTTCCATAACCGATACCTAAAAAATTAATTGCGGAATTATCTAAATTTGAATTATATCGTGAAGTATCTATATTACAAGATACATTTCCATTTATAAATACTAAATTATCTAAAATTAAATCTCCATTTAAATATACAATATCTTGTTTATCTTTTATTTTATACCATCTATGAACTTGAGAACTACCTTTCGCCAATTTACTTATTTGTTGTGTTTTTTCATCTCTTTTAAAAAAGTTATTTCTTTGACGAAAAATAGTAAATCCATCAATATTTATTACATCTGTGAATACGTTAGTTAATGAATTATCTTGTGTTCCTACAGTAATATTAGGTTCATTTATTAACGCATTTTCTAATGACATTAATACATCTATAAAAATAAGTACCAGTTAATCTTTATGTAAAAAAAATATTAATTTTAAAATAAATGAAAAATAATATTAAATATATTAGTATTATTGTTATATTATTATGGATATCACTTTTTGGTATTTTTGATACATTAATTCATCAATTTAATAATACATATATACGATTTTTATTATACCTTATTTTAGGTTTATTTGCATTTATTTTACTTGAAAATCAAAAAATTGATATTATTTAACATGATTTCGGTGCAGTACCATGATGATAATAATCTGATAATGTTGGTTCAATATCACTAACTTTAAACATCGGTTTAAATTTAGCATTTTCTGCTGGTGGTAATAATTTTTCTTGATCATCTAATTTTTCTAAGCAAGGTGTATGATTTTGTTTAAATAATTCTTTGGTATTAGTTGGTACATTATTAAATGGTTGGATACTTTTGTAATCTTGTGGATTTACATTACAACCAGCAAACCATGGTATATAACGATTTATACCGGTTCCACGTAAATTACATGCATTATTTGATAATCTAGTATCTTCTGTAAATGACCCACAATTTTTTGAAATACCATTTATTACACAACCTGTTTTTTGATAATTTCCTGGTATATATTGATTTGTTGAACAATGTGTATTTTTGTAATTTAATCCTTTTAATTCACTTTCATCCATTACATTAGTACCCATAGGGCAAGTTGCATATCCGTATTTTTGATATCTAAAATATGGGTCGGGGGTTATATCTTGAGAACATACATTTTGATCATTTCCTGGTGTATTTATTTTATATAATCCGGGTCCCATTGAATACATTAATTGATTATCATAACTACAATAATCTTGTTTAATATTTGTTTGCATTCTTTATATTTAAAGAACAAAAATATTTAACGATTGCATCTTTTGTTATTAATATAATTTTGATAAGGCATTGGAACTGAACGATATGATATTGATTGACATGCATTTAAATGTAGTGGTTTTGTATTAATTGGGTTAGTTTTATCATTATATATAAAACCATCATTTGACGGAACAAATACTGAATTTGCACATTTTGATATATACCGTGTTTGATTTCTTAAATCAGATTCTAGATCTACTACATTTCCTTTTACATGACTTACATTATTTCCAGATATCCAACCTAATTGATGCCTACAAGGTTTTGAATGTTCATAATTATTTATATCTAATATATATCCTAATATACCAACATTTCTATTTAATTCATTTTTATAAGAACAATTATCATATTTTGAACGATTAAATGACATTATTTTATATAAATAAACATATTTTTTTAAATTACTAATTCTTTTTCATGTCCTACTCTTAAATCTGGAATTACATATATATTATGACCACTTTTTTCTAAATTTTTACAAAATGCTACATCTTCTGAACAAATTTCACGAATTAATTTTCCATCTGTTCCACGAAATTCTTGTAATTCACATTGAAAATATGGATAATTTAAACTATATAATGCTTCTTTTGTTATTGCCATGAATCCCATTCCACAATAAGCTACTTTCATAAACTTTTCATTTTCATTATTTTTTTTCCAGTTATCTAAATCTTCATGTGTTAAATATTTAAAGCTTCCTTCTTTTTTAAAGTAATTTATATCCCATTCAGATACTACTGCCATACTTTTTAAATCGGTCATTCTATATACACCAGAAACAACACTATGTTGTTCTGTAGCTTCTATCAATTCCAATAAATTTTGAGGTAAAAAAATTATATCTGAATCTATTGTTATAAATATATCAAAATCCATACCATCAAATGGTTTTTGATCTATTCCACGTAAATTATTTAATCCTAATGTTTGCATTCTTGCAAATGATACAAAACTTGATACACCCGGAGAAATTACTATATCATATTTACCATTTTCCCATAATGTATTTAAAGCACTTGTCCATGAAACTAAAAATCTTGAACTAAATTTATTTCCTGGTAATCCTATTATTACTTTCTTTTTTTTTATTGTTGTTTTATCAACAACTTCATCTATTACTTCCATGTTTATTCATTAATTTATTGTAATCTTTATATCAAAAAACGAAATTTTTAACTAAACCTCCTTTTTTTGATCTTACTGATGAATTTACTTGGGATTCTACTGGAGATTCTACTTGAGATTCTACTTGAGATTCTACTTGAGATTCTACTTGAGATTCTACTGGGGATTCTACTGGGGATTCTACTGGAGAATCTATTTGAGATTTTACTTCTAAATTTTGATATTCCATTGGTGAATTTATTTCTTCATTTTTTCTTTTTGGATACAATAAAAAGATTAATACTAATATTATTACTATAAATAATATTACTCCACCAATTATTAAAGGTATAAAATATGGTGAATCTTTACTAAATATTGAGACTTCTTCATCTTCTTCATCTTCTTCATCTTCTTCATCTTCTTCATCTTCTTCATCTTCTTCATCTTCTTCAGTATTTATATCAGAATCATCTTCTTCAATAGTTTCTTCAATAGTTTCTTCATTATTTTCTTCATTATTTTCTTCTTCTTCATATTTTTCTAATTTTTTAAATTTTTCAAGCAAATTTAAAAATCGTTCTTTCATTCTTATTTTATTTTAATAAATTAAAAAATAAAATGTATATAAATAATCCAAATAAAATTGTAAAAGTTACTGAATGGTTCTCTAATACTAAATATAAACAACATACTATTAACACTATATATCAAGATGATAAATTAAATGTTGCTATACAAAAAATTTTAGATTATTTTAATTATTCTAATATTTATTTATGGGATACTGATTCTATTGAATTTAATGCAGAGTTACCTGATATTAATCCATTTAACGTTGTTAATAAGGGAATTCAAAATAAAGAAAAAATATATAAAGCAAAATTTGGTATTTTTTTAAAAACAGAAATTAATATTGTTCAAAAAGAAACATTACAAAAAATAAATTTAGATAAATTATACTGTGGTTATAAGAGACCAGTTATTATTATAAATGAAATAGCTTTAAATTCTTTATTTGAAAAAATTGATGATTCTGAAAT
>PABN01000051.1 GCA_002699555.1 Dehalococcoidia bacterium | reverse complement strand
TCCCTTCCACCACCGAGGATCCCGCGAACCCCGTGTGGCCCGAGAAGCCACCTCTACCCAAGGGAGAAACTTTCACAAAAAACGTCGCGGGTGAGATTGTACAAAATATAACTTTAATTGAAGCTCTGCAACACGAAGTCACCGAATTAGAACAAGAAAATAGACAACTTCGTACGAAAGTTACAAATTTAGAAAGGAAATCGACCGATCTCGAACTCGGTCTCATCGAATTGAGAAGACGTGTCGGCGCTTAAAAATAAACTCTCACTATAATATAAAATGTCTGGTGGTATCGCCCAACTCGTCGCTGTCGGTGCTCAGGATGTGCACCTCGTCGGCCAGCCCGAAGTCAGCTTTTTCCGTTCTACCTACAAGCGTCACACGAACTTCTCCCAAACTATCGAGCGTCAGGTCATTCAGGGCAACGTCTCGAACAGTGGTATGTCCACCATTCGCTTTGAGCGCAAGGGTGATATGCTCAACTACGTGTACCTCATGCCCATCAAATCTGATGGCAGCCAATCGAACATTGTCCCCGACTGGACCACTGCCATCTCCAAGGTGGAGCTCCTCGTCGGTGGTCAGGTGATTGATGACCATGATTCCTTCTACTCGACTATGATCGCTCCCACCCTATCGGCCACTTCCTCTTCCAAGTCGGTCGCTGGTGACCTCTACGGTGGTTCCACTAACGAGCGTTTCTACCCCCTCCGCTTCGCTTTCTGTGAGAACTGGCAGACGGCTCTCCCCCTCATATCTCTCCAATACCACGATGTCGAGCTCCGCATCACTTGGGGAACTGGTGCTACTGAGTACAAGTGGGAGGTCTACGCCAACTACGCGTACCTCGACACCCAGGAGCGTGAGGTCTTCGCTTCTCAGCCTCAGAATATGCTCATCACCCAAGTTCAGAAAGCGATCGCTTCCAGTTCTAAGATCCAGGAACTCAACTTCAACCACCCTATCAAGTATCTCGCGGCGGCGAACACGAGTGCCGTGAACATCGTAACGGATACCAACAAGCTCAAGCTCCAGATCAACGGTACTGATGTCGCTGACTACAAATTCGGTAACCCCAACTTCACCTCGGTTCCACTTTATTACCACACTTCCCATGGTAACTCGACCCCTGGTGCTAAGCTCTTCACTTATCCCTTCTGCCTCGACACTGGTAAGCTCCAGCCCACGGGTAATCTCAACTTCTCCCGCCTTGATTCGGCTCGTATCATCAGCGACACAGCTGTGAACACCGATGACATTTACGCCGTCAACTACAACGTTCTCCGTATTGAGAATGGTATGGGCGGTCTTTTATATTCTAACTAAATAATAACTATGTTTTGGAAGATTGTTTTCCTCCTTGCCATCGTTTTTGTATTGACGTACGATCCTAAGTCCAGGACACTCGAAAAGTTTGTCGGTCAGCCCACACCACCGACAGATAAGTCCTGTGAAAACACGCATTACGAAGCCGTCCAATTTGCTCAGTCGCCTTATGAGTGTCCTATTCCAGGAAAAGCTATGATGGGTGCAATTGCTTAAAAAGAAAACACGCCATAGAAATATATGATCCCCGTCAACCGTGACACTCTTATGATGATCGCCACTATTATATGTGCCGCTGGTATCATCTTTCTCTTCAAAGAACTCAACAAGACTAAAGATGAGTTGAACTCATTCAAGGACTTTTCGGTACAGGTCGTCAAACAGTTGAAACCACCGACACCTGCACCCGAACCGGTAGAAAAGGAAGAGACTAAAGAGGAAAAATCGGATGAATAAACATATCGCCTTATTATAACTTGCGAATGCGCAATGAAAAAGTACAAAGCGATAGCTGTACCGGTTAGCTTCGCCGATGGGAAACCACGATTTCTCACGGTGAGAGACTACCGGTTTAAAGATTGGATATTTGTCACAGGTGGTTGCAGGAGACGAGAAATTTTCAATCCCCTCCGTTGTGCTCTCAGGGAACTCGAGGAAGAGACTCGAGGTGTGGTTTCCCTAAAAAATGGCGAATACACAGAATTCAAGTTCACAGTTAGAGAGAGTTCCACAGTAGAACTCGAATACAATGTCTTTATATTTTTTGTAAATTTTTCGAGATCAGAACAACAAAATCAAATAAAGAAATTTTACGACGAAAAACATAAAACAAATTTGAAAAAAATTATGAAACAACCCATCAGAAAAACATATGATGAAAATGATTTTATGAGTTATGATACACTTGATGAATTTAACTCAAGAAAGCGTTGGAAACTCATAATCGATAATGTCATTAAGAATCCAAAATTTTACGCGTGTATAAGTTCTTTGAATAGAAAAACCTTTTCTATAAAATAATGAAGTCCAAAGCTTACATTTTAAGACAAGTCGCAGAACTCCTCGAAAAAAATAGAGGATATTGTGAAGAAGAGGTCACTGAATGGATAAAGGAGAATGAATCGAAAACGGTTTATGAACTTTTAACTATAAAAAAGGAACTTTCTCAAAGTAAAGAATTTCGGGATGTTTCGTGTATGAGGTGGTTTAGAGAATAAACTTGATATGTAAATATGTTTAAGAGTTGGTGTGCAACTCGTAACTTCAATCATGCAACCAATCTATCACATGTGCTCATGGACGGTGGTGTCCTTTCCGTGCCATTTGATAAATTGAATGACTTTCACGAAAAGTATATCGAAATTGTCAAAGGTGGTGAGAGACTATATGTTGTTGAACAGAAGAGTGAAAAGTATAACTTTTTTGTTGACATCGATTACAAAGACAAAGAATCTTTAAATCTCGATGAAATTAAAGAAATTTGTAAGGTCATATGTGATAAGGTGAAACGTCATGGTGGTAAAGACTGTCTTATCTCTGTGGCTCCTCCCAAGCTGTGTGGAGAACTTACAAAGACGGGTGTGCATCTTAACTGGCCGGGATTTGTGGTGGATCAGGAGTCTGCTATTGCACTTCGAGAACACATTTTGGTCGCACTTTCGAAAGCCATGGGAAGAACCACAGATTGGAATGAAATTATAGACGCCGCTGTATATGGAAATGCTAATCGGAAGACGAAGGGAAGTGGTTTTCGGATGCCATGGTCTTACAAGAAGGCGAAACATGATGCATGTGATGGTCAGGGTTGCTCGGGGTGTGAGAGAGGTAAGATTGACCAGCTTCCATATCTACCCATTTTTGTGTATCATCATGGACCCTTGAGTTCTATCATGCGCGTTGGTCAAGAACCATCATTAGATATTTTGAAAATGGCTGTGGTACGAACGAACGAACCCCAAACTACACACGTTGTACCACCTTCTACGGTTTTAAAAGAGGGTTCTTTTACCGCTACACAGACGAAAGATGAAGTTCGTGATGAAGAACTCAAGGATATGATTGAAGAATTCATACGTAAACACATGGAAGGACAAAGTCAAGCACTTGTTCCAAAATTATTCAAAAAAAAGGATACATATCTCGTTTCGACAACTTCAAAATATTGTGAAAATCTCAAACGAGAACATAGTTCTAATCATGTTTGGTTCATCATCAGTGGCAAAACAATCATTCAAAAATGTTTCTGTCTTTGTGAAACATTGAGAGGTAGGCGTGATGGTTTCTGTAAAGACTTTTGTGGACGAAGACATCAACTTCCAAATTCTATCGTAGAACGTTTATATCCCCAAAAAGATGACATCAAAAAGTGTCCAGAAATAAAAAAAAGAGTAGAGAAACCTCAAATAAATTATGGAGATGCTAAACTACCACTCGAAACATTTATAAAAAAGAATATGCGTGGACCCGCTGATTTACACGTTATAAGTATCAGTAAAGAGAAGAGCAATTTCGTTGCGTTGACTAATTCTAATTATTGCGAGACAATCAAAGGAATGCATGAAGAAGCGGTCATGTCTTATGTTATCAAGGGTAAGGAAATCAAACAGAGATGTCCTCGTTGTAAAAATAATACATCTAGAGCTCATTGTTTGAATTTAGACATTGTAAAGGTACTTAAACAGTAATGACTTAAAGTATCTAAAATGATCACCCGATCTGGACGTAAGATAAAGAAACCTGAATTTTTTCAGCCCACTGAAAAGGATCTCGTAGATGACTACTCCCCAGAGGAGCATGACACTGATTTCGATTCCGAGCTGGATACAGATGATGAATGCTATTCTGATGAGAGTGAAGACGACTATGATAGTGATGCTGATGAGAATGGCAACTTGAAGGATTTTATCGTCGATGACGCGAGTGAAAGTGAGGAAGAAGATGCTTAAAAAAAACGAAAACTATTATAGAAAATGGAAACTGATATAGGAAATCCCATTGAGTATAACCCGAATATGGATCCTTTAAATAATGAGAAGGATGAAGAGCCTGTACAGGAGGAACCACAATATTTTATGGATTATCCTATGCAGCCACCAATGCAACCACCACCTACAAATGATAAGTTTGATTTATTCGAAAAGGTTGACAAATCTACTTGGATTATCGGATTTGCTGTATTTCTCCTAGGCTTTTTTATGGGGAAAACCATGCAACCAGTGATTCTCCGGTACGCTTGAGTAAGGAACAAATGTTCCTATGTCACCATAAACAGGTTTAATTTTACCGGTAATATCCCTATCCATGATCTGTGTAGGATACATAGGAATTATAAACGCATCCCTTGTATCTTCTATAAATCCAGCTGTAGTACTAGCTTCAGGTTTTTTTTCAACTTTTTTGTTTTGTAATTCAAACGATGGATTAAAAAACAAAATAAAGAATGCACTAACCAAAATTATCGTGACAATAATCTTGATCATTTTGTTTATTGTATATTAATATTATTTACGCGGATGAGACTTCAGGTTCACCTTCTTCCTCCTTAATCTCATCCATCTTCCCCTCCGTCGAAGCCTCAGCCTCGCGCTTCTTCTGACGCTCCTCAATCTCAGTGGCTACAATAGCGTCAGCCTCCTTGACGAGCTCCTCCATGGGAGTGTCAGGCTTTTCCTTCTTGAGACGCTCGAGAACCTCAGCTGGATGAGGAATCGGTGGTTCGTCAGGCTTGGTGTAAAACTTCGAGTTATCATCCCCAGGAGCGAACTGATTTGTACCCGCGGACATTGCCGCCTTGCGCTCCTGGAACATACGAGCAGCCTGAGCCTGGTTCTCCTTATACCCAGTCATGATCTCCTCAAGCTTCTCGTTGGTGTAGTGTACATCCTCAATCTTCGTGGGATCCGGAGGAATCAACAGCCACTTGTAGAGGTCGACAACATAGATGTCAAAAGTGGGATCTTCCTTCTGGAGACGCTTGGCATGATTAGCCGCCTCATCACGGGTCGCGAAAGCTCCTCGAATCTTAATACCAAACTTATCATTCTTCTGAGGCGCCTCAGGACCAATAATCGAGAGGCAAGCAAAAACCTGCCCAGGGACGGTAGTGTAGTCAGTTTCAAGAGACATTATATCTACATAAATACACAAAACTTTAAGTTATTACATACACCTAAGTGTTTTAAAGGAAAATGGATAATAAGAACTATGGAAGAGATTCGAAAGAATCACAATGAGGCGAAGAGAATGTTGATCCAAAGTGTAGCACATAAAGGACAACACATTCTCGACGTGGGTTGTGGATTCGGTGGTGATCTTCAAAAATGGCACAAGTGTGGGGTAAATATTAACATGTGTGACCCGGAGCCATCAGCTCTAGAGGAGGCTCGTTCGCGTGCAAAGAATATGCACATGAGAGTAAATTTTTATGAAGGTGACATCCATGATTGTCCACACAGAAAATTTGATATTATTTGTTTCAATTTTTCACTTCATTATATTTTTGCATCAAAAACTTTGTTCATGAATTCTCTCAAAGAAATAAAAAAGCGTATGAAACCTGGTGGACATTTAATCGGTATCATACCTGATTCAGAAAAAATCATTTTCAAAACACCTTTCATCGATGAGATGGGGAATTTTTTCAAGATGAAAGAGTATGGAAATGGTGGGTTTGGTGAAAAATTATTTGTGCAGTTGACTGATACACCATATTACGCGGATGGACCAAAGTCAGAGCCTGTTGCGTATAAAGATCAACTCGTGACACACTTAGAAGATATGGGGTTTGTGTTACAACTTTGGGAGGGTTTGAAGGGAAACCCGATCTCAGAATTGTATAGTAAATTTATCTTTGTCTATAACAGATGATAGCATTCATTATACTCTTCATCGTAAATATATGGATACTTCGACAGACTCGAGAGCCAGAAAAATTGATTGAAGTCAAGGAAAAATATCGTATCCTCAGGGAACATTTAAAGGAGACGAATAATGAGAAATTTCACATGCTCACGGAATGTATCCCAATTACGGGAATTATGCGCATGAATGGTGCTGTTGGTTACAACACCAATAAAGGGGGTGAAATCGCTATATGTCTCGATGGTGAGACGAATGAAATTTTCCATGTACTCATTCACGAATTAGCACACTGTACTGTCGAAGAATATGATCATTCCGAAAAATTTTGGAAAAACTTCCTAGAACTTCGGGATATTTGTATAGAATTAGATATTTATGAAAAAATTCCCAACAAGACAGAATTTTGTGGTGAACATGTTCAGGATAAATAATCTATGTAAATATCAAATGAAAACACCGGTGAGTGTTCTACTCATGGCAGTTGCGTACTGGATGGTCATTTATGGCATGTCGATGGTGCCGAATCTTTCCAACAACTACATCGTAAATATCATCTGGATGACTTTAGTCATTCCAAACATGCTTCGTCTCATCGTCGGAAACATTCCCCGTCTTGCAGTAGACCGCGTCTTTTTCTTGACGACTACGATTATCGCCTTTATTCTCACCTACTTGCTGAACATGGCATTCGATGATACCAAAGAGGCTGTAAAAGACCCCGCTGCTTCCAATAGCAAGAAACTTAAGTTGAGTGCCTTGCTCGTGGGGACATTCACAGCGGGTGCCCTAATTACGTATTATTTGGGTATAGATACATCTATCTATAGCAATATGGGTTGGGAAACGCCAGCCAATCAGGGCTTGACGATGTAATCCTTGGCGATGTAGAAGACAATCGCCGCGACGGCACCGGTAGCTCCGAGACCAACAACACTCCTACCCCCCTGTTCGTTAAGGAACTTGGGGATAGAGGTCGCAAGACGGTCTTGGACGGGCTTGCTCACGGCAATGGCGGTGCAAGCCGCGACGAAAAGAGCGGTGAGCTGCTCGTCGGTGAGGTTAAGGGGGTTCTTGTTCTCAGGCTGCTGAGGAGCCTGGGGAGAGGGATAAGCACCCTGGGGCTGAGGAGCAGTCATCTGGGGCATCATACCCTGCATCTTAGGCTCGTCGGTCATCATAGGGGGTTCCATCATAATATCATTAATGGGAGTAGAATCCATCGTCGTCTCTTTACTTTGACTCACATTTTTTTCAGGTGTAAAAGACGTGGATGGATTTTGATTAATAGGAACCATTCCCTCGCCATCATCAGATAAATTCATGGTATTCACTTGTTCTGAAGCCATTTAGTATAATCATATGTTTTTGAATTCAATACTCAACGCGTCTTTGTGATCTTGAGATTTGTTTTCTTCGTCGCCTTTTTAGCATCTTCCTCTTTCTGCTGAAGATGCTTGGGATTATACATCTTTTTATGTAACCTCCATAGATCTGGACCACCGACCCTGAAGTTTTTCCTGATTGTCGCCTTGTACCAAAATACACAATCTTGAATCTTGTTAGACTTGACTGTGTTGTCTAACACGAGACACTCATAATTTTCTGTACACGCATCCATTACTTTACAAAACATATCGAATGAAGGAAAAATTCCAAAAAATGATTTGTACAACTTTTCACGGTTTTGAATAATGTTTTCCCTGAGAATGAACACATAATCTACATTAGCGCGCAGTGCCGGTGGTAAGTCCATCACGTACTGCATCGTCAACATGAAAAAGATTTTCCAGTGACGACCATTCATGAAACACTGCCTGATGCATGTATCTTTGAGGAACTTTGAATCGTACATACAATCGTCAAGTAACATGAAAGCTCCACAATTTTTTTTTCCATTACCCACTAGTTTTCTTTGTCTAGCCATCACTCTCTCTATAGCATCTCTATCATAGTCTCCATAAATAAAGAGATCTGGAATGAAATCAGAGTAAAAATGGTTACCCTCCTCAGTTCCTGAAAGCACAATTCCCGCTGGAAGGTGTTTCTTGTGGAACATGATATCCTTCACGAGAGTTGATTTACCCGTATTACGCTTACCAATAAAAACACATACCCTGTCGTCTGAAATCGTCTCGGGTTTGAATTTCCTCAACTGAAGATTCATTCTAATGTAATGTTTCGTTTTATTTACAAAAATTTTACTCAGTAAAAAACCTAAGTCTCATGATAAGTAAGTGAATAATCAACGATGAATATGCAAACAGGATTTGGTGACGATGGCTCTGCTATGGCTGAGCAATATACACAGACTATGATTGGAATTTTGATGCCCGTGATGGAGCGGAGTATGATCTTGGCTGCCGAATATTCCAAAGCTTGTGGGAGAGATACGGTTCTTCCGGAAGACATGGAGTATGCGATGAAGTATTCTGCGATGTACACAGTGGGTCAAGACATTGGAAGTTTGTTTCCTGAAATCTATGACGAAGAACAGGAAGATGATGACGAAGAAATTGAAGAAGTTTCACCAGAAGATTGTCCTCCATTTGAAAGATACACAGGAAATGATGAACGTTTCACTCTCATGAACCAGGCATATGACAGGTGGGAAAATTGGGTGCCACAAAATCCGACAGAACAGATGTTAAAAAATGCTATTAATAGTAATGAGCACCTCTGAGCCGGAGGGATGGTCCTTCTCAAACACAAAATTTAAAGTGTATGATTCTGGTACGAGCTCTAGTGAAGATTCATCTGATGATGAACAGATATTTTCTAAAATAAAAACTATAAAAAAGAAAAAGTTTAAAAAAGTTGTTCAGAAAGAGGAGTTGTTACCGGAATAATTTTCTCAGGATATTATAAAATGTCCGCCGTTTCTTCCGCCATCAAGACTGTCGATCTCGTCACCCAGGAGCTCCAGACCCAGACTCTCAACTCCATCGTTGCGGGTTTCTCTTTCGCCGCCGCCATGTCGTGGATGGATTTCATCCGTTGGACCATCACCCAGCTCGTGAAGGTTCCCAAGAACGGTGGTTCCCAGTACGCGCTCACCGCCCTCCTCACCAGCCTCCTCTCCGTCATTGTTTACATGGTCATCGCTCGCTTCAACGGCTCCGTCAAGAAGCCCGCCCAGCCCGTCTACGCGATCACTCGCTAAGTGTTCTTGGGTATCTAGTTGGTTTTCCTTTCATAAAAAATAATAAAAGTAATCCAACTACAACAATTAAAGCGATATAAATGTATTCTTCCTTGAATCTATAAACATTCTTCACCTCAGGAATGCTTATAAATTCCTCTTCCTCTTCCTCTTCCTCATCTTCGTCTTTTTTAATCGGAACTTTTGGAAGACCTTCTAGTTTATCCGTCGAACACACGATTTCAAATTTCAAAACATGATTATTATTGGAAAAATTATAAGATGTGAGAACTCCATTATTCATATATAAAAACTCAATTCCAAGTTCCGATATAATTTTTTGTGGACCGGAATGAAAACGATATACAAAAGGGTCATCGGCACCATTGTATGTTAATGCAGTTGTACCATTTAATAGTATATGCCCCGTATAATGCGGAGTTCCTTTTTGAGAACTTTCATTTGATGTTCCCATATAGACAGATTGATTAAATTCATCCGAACCAGATGATAACCTTAAAACTAAAGAATTTGGTGACGTCTGAGGTGTTGGTATACGCCCGGAGATGAGTCTTATTTCTTCGATATCATAAATTGGATTTTCCAGTGTGATGACATAATTGTTTGCGTGTGGATACAATGTGGTATCACGTTGACTACTATCAATCGTAAGGTTATGAACCTTCATTAAAATATAGGCACAATATTTTAATGAATGTTTTTATTTACATTTTTACGTATTTAACCAGAAAGACTATGAGCGAGTGGGTTGTTCTGGAGCTGACGCTTGGCGATGTCTAGATTAGACGTGTTGGGGTTTGTATGACCCTTGTAAGCGTTGAACTTATGAAACGCCTTTTGTTGATATTGTTGAGTCCATCCACCGTTAGCGGCATTTATACGTCCATCAATACGGGTTGTATCCGAACGTACAGCCGTGAGGCGTCCACCCTGTTTAAGAGCACTCTCCCGAACATTCATGCGACCAGCGTTACCCATGCGGTTGGGCTTACCACGACGATCTTCGGGACGGAAACCATACTTCATGAGTTCGTCATTAGTCTTAGCCGCAACCTTAGAGGCAGCACTATTCTCGTATGCGCCACGGAAATTAGAAATACCTGGAGCAGGCTGGTTGTAATAGTTGTACTGCACATCATTTCTATCACTCTTGAAGCGGGTGGGATCCTGCGACATGGTCTGAGCAGAAACGTAACGCTTAGCGCCATTGAAACCTAATCCGTCACTCCGGAGTCCAGTTTCAGATCGGTTGGTTGTGCGTTTGGTTCTCTCGTGCTCGTTTCTGGGAACAACACCGGTCATACCCTGAGCGCGACCCTGCACAGTGGGACGCCGAGAAGGAAGAAAAGAGGTTGTTTCGGGTTTATTATGAGTGAGTTCACCAACGACAGCCGAGCGTCCACCAGTAATGTCCATAGCTGGACCAGAACGTCCGGGTAGGGTGGTAAGCCTGTATTCACCAACATTCACAGGATTGACCCTAAACATCTGTTG
>PABN01000050.1 GCA_002699555.1 Dehalococcoidia bacterium | reverse complement strand
CAGATGGTTCTGGTAAATCAACTCAGGCACGTCTTTTAGCGGAACACCTCGGTGCAATATACACAAGGGAACCTGGCGGAACTGAACTTGGTGAAAAGTTGCGAGATATGGTTTTAGATCCGAGCGGCGAAGGGCTTTCTGACCGTGCAGAAGCTTTGATGATTGCTGCAGCTAGAGCTCAACATGTTGAAGAAGTAGTTAGACCCGCTCTCAGGCAAGAAAAGAATGTTGTAAGTGATAGGTTTCTTGAATCTTCAGTCGCTTATCAAGGCTATGGACGAAAATTAGGACCAGAAGAAATTTTTGACATATCTATGTTTGCAACACAAGGTTTGCAGTCGGATTTGATTGTCTTAATTGATGTTGATGCTCCTCTTGCTGTTGACAGGCTAGGCAAAAATTTAGATCGTATTGAAAACGCAGGTGATGATTTTCATTCTCGTGTTATGAGTTCATACAGAGTGATGGCTTCTGAAGATCCAGAACGCTGGGTAGTAATTGACGGGTCAGGAACAGTTGAGGAAGTTTCTCGGCAAGTTATTGATCAAGTCGAAATCCGATTAGAGAAGCATGCGAAAGATTGACCTTTGGGGTCTTATATATGGCCAGACAGAAGCTGTAGATTTTTTAAAGAAAGCTGTAGATTCGCCAGTTCATGCCTATCTTTTCGTAGGCCCAGAAGGTGCTGGGAGAGAGGAAATTGCAAGAGCCTTTTCAGGATCTATTTTTGCTAAATATGAGGAGGATCAAAATCTTGAAAGATGTAAAGATCTGGCTTGGAGAGGAATTCATCCTGATATATCGATTATAGAACCTGAAGGCAGAGGTCTAAGAGTCTCAGATGCCCGAAAAATAATTATTGAAAGTTCCCGCTCACCTATTGAATCGAAAAAAAAGATTTTAATTGTAAACCGTTTTGATACTGCTGAACCCGAAGCTGTAGCAAGCTTGCTTAAAACTATAGAGGAACCTCCACTTTCGACGATTTTCATTCTTCTGGCGGAGAGCGTTCCTGATTCCCATGTAACGATTTCATCCAGATGTGTGAGAGTTGATGTGCCTGCTATGACAGTGGAAGGGCTTTCTGATTTATTAAAAAGTGAAGGAGTTGAGATAGAAGATGCAATTCGACTAGCTGAAGCTTCTGCAGGCAATCTTGGCAGAGCACGTTTATTGCAAGAGGATCTTTCATTTACTATTCGGCAGGAAGCATGGCGAACTTTGCCGGATCGTTTAGATGGAACAGGAGCCGCGGTATCTATTGTTGTCGAAGAATTACAGAAGATGATTGATGATGCTCAATCACCACTTATTGAGCGTCATAATAAAGAATTAGAAAATCTCGTGCAACAAGAAGAGGTTTTTGGAACTCGTGGTTCGGGACGGCAAGAGGTTATTGAACGTCATAAACGTGAAATTCGCCGTCTGCGTGATGACGAACTGCGATTTGGTTTAGCCACGCTTACTAGAAGGTATAGAGATTTGGGAATCGAAAACGAAAATTCTGAAGGGCTGGATGCAGTTGAGAAAATTACTGATGCAGCATTAGAGCTAATTAGAAATCCGAATGAACGTTTACTCTTACAGGCTCTTTTTTTGAATTTGTCAACAAAGGTTGATGCTTAAGGAAGCTCAATAATAGTCACAGTTCCACTATTGCCATCTACTTGAATTAAAGCTCCATCTGGTATTCTCTCAGCAGCTTGATGAACGCTGACTACACAAGGAATTCCAAATTCTCTACTGACAATTACTGAATGACTCATAGGAGCTCCTACATCAACAACTACTCCACCAGCAGGAATGAAAAGCGGTGTCCAAGCTGGATCTGTAATTGGTGCTACCAGAATCTCACCTTGTTCTAGGCCGCGTGGATCTCCTGGATCAGTAATTACTCTCGCTCTGCCAGTTATTTCACCAGGACAACCCGAAAGTCCAGTAAGAACTTCACCAACTTGAACAGGTTCAAATGAAGTAGTTTTTTGATTCCATTCAGAAATAGCTGGAACTTCACCATTTATAATGAAAGGTTCTTCAAGTGATGAGAGTAATGCGAAATCTTTCCTTCTCTGAGAGATAGTTTCACTAAAGGAAGCTGGATCTTCGAGAAAGTCATCGAGTTCATCATTTAAAAGAAGGAAAGCATCATTCGGTTCTTTTAAATGACCATCATTAGCCATTCGAATCCCTAATTCGTAAATAGGTAATCTGACTTCGTGGATAGCCATCATCTGAGTTAGCTTTGTTCGTTCTCTTGTCGGTACAAAGATTTTGGAAACTCTCAAACCTGTTTCAAGCAATTCCAATGCTTCATCGTTATCAGCTAAAGCTTCACGTGCTTGTTTTTCAGCATCTAAACGATCCGCGGTGGCTTGGGCTTGTTTTGAAGATGGAGAAAAATTTTCGTCAACTTTTCTCATTGCGTCAATAGCTGCATTAACGGGATTTGAATCAATTTCCCAAGTGGGATTTCCTGCATCCCACTCACCTGGACCTCGGCAACCATGTTCTTTGAGGAAAGATTCAAAACCCTTCAAGAATTCCGGAGAGGTCTTTTCAAGACGACTGAGTTCCCAAATATCTTCTGTCATTGGGACAGAGTCGATTCCATCAAGACCAGAAATAAGGCGTCCAGATAAACTCGGGTCTATTTCAGCGCAGACTTGCCCTAGTAAACCAGGCCCTACCGCCGAAGCAGTTCCATAAATGTAGTAAGGTTCAAAAAATTCACGAATATATGAAGTGATAGAGCGAGCTCTATCCACTAAATCTTTGTTTGAAATCGTTTTTAGATCCGGTCGTCCATCACGAAGATCAAGAACTTTTTTTCTGTCTTCCATTAGTTCTTGAGGTTCTTCAGTTGCTGTCATAATCCACCCCATGGTGGCTGTGATCTTTTCTTCTAATTCAGGTCGATCATCATCAGGGTGAGGAGTATGAGGAATAACATCAGGATGAGAACCCAACAAGATGTCATCCATTTGTTGAGCAGAGAGTCCAGGACTACGTTCCCCTACTAGTCGAATCAATGACATATTGAGATATACGTAACCTCCGAAACAAGCAATGAAATCAGGTTGATCTTGGTTTATTTCATCAGGTGCTGAAGACCCCCATCTAAAGTGTCCATCCATCCAGCCGAAAGAAACACCGGTTCCCCAAACTAGATCCCACCCAAGTGGACTACATGGGTTAGGCATAATTTCCCCAACGTTTGATCTTGTATACATTGGAAAACGTTTACTAGGTTTCCAATCTGCTATCCATTTTTCATCCATAGTTGCCTTTCATTCATCGTGCACTACAAAACGTATTCTTTTGAACCCTTTTCCTTTTGATTCAGTTTTTATGACTTCCATTCTCCCCACTTGTGAGGTAGATGAAACATGGGTGCCGCCATCGGCTTGTTTATCTAGGCCAACAATATCGACAATTCTTATTTCTTTAACAGATTCGGGTACTAAGTTGACCTTTGTTCTAATCAGATCACGATCTAGTATTGCATCCTCTCGAGATAAAAAAGAGACTTCAATAGGTCTGTCTGCAGCAATTTCTTCATTACATAAATATTCGATTTCAGTTCCAAAATCTTTTGACATTTCATCCATTTCGAAATCCATTCTCCCGGATAATGCATCCATGTTGCCCCCAGTTACAACCCGCCTCCATTTTTTCCACATGACGCCGCAGAGTATGTGCATTGCAGTATGAGTGCGCATCATTTGGCGCCTTCTTTCCTCATCAACCTCACCAGAAATGCGTATTCCTTTTTCAGGCATTGGTCCAGCTAAGGTATGCCAGATTCTTTGATTGACAGTTCTTACATCAATGACTGAAGCTGCGCCATTTTCCCACAATAAATGACCAGTATCATGAGGCTGACCGCCACTAGTTGCATAAAAAGCCGTTTGATCTAGTTCAATTCTTGAATCATCTACTTCAATTACAACTGCTTCAAAAGATCTAATTTCGGCATTATTTAAGTAAAGCTTTTTTGTCATGTTAGTTAATTCTTTTTTTCTGTATTTATTAAGACTCTTAATTCCCCTTTAACAACTTGCCATGTAAGTTGTTGAAGGCCAGTACCATCCGGAGGGAATTTATTTTTAGAATTACATGAATTAAAAAAGTTGGAATTATTTGAATCCCATTGCGCTATGCAAGAGTCAGCTTGTTCAGGTATCTGTGCTAGAAATGCAAACCAATCTGTTTGTGGATCGTTGCCAGCGTGAGTGATCCAAATAGGTCTTTTACGACCTACTAGGTCAGGGAAGAGAACAGGACCGTTAGAAGAGATTTCATTAGCAAGATTGGCCGCATCAATTCCACGAAAATCATCGTCACCTAAACGAATTTCTATTGAATCGGAAGATTTTGATATCGAGAGAAGGATAAATAAACATGCAAGAGCAGCAACAATTCCAGCAACACCTACAACAGTTGCCTTTACGACGTTTACACGGATTCCGTGAGCTCTTGCCAATTTTTCCTTCCCTGGCTTGGGTCTTTTCGTTCCTTTGCCTAGTATCACGGCCGTTTGCTATTGCATTAAATAATAATGAATTAACTACTTTTGGAAATATACAGGAGATTAAATAAATGGATCTTTTTGAGTATCAAGGTAAAGAATTTTTTGCCGAATACGGAATGCCTATTTCACCAGGTGAATTAGCACTTACAACTGAAGAAGCAGTTAAAGCGGCTGAGAACTTGGGGTGCCCAGTAATGGTAAAAGCTCAAGTGCATACCGGAGGGAGGGGTAAAGCAGGTGGAGTTAAATTTGCAGCAAGTGTTGACGAAGTATCAGAGCACGCAGAAAATATTCTTGGACTCGATATTAATGGACACATAGTCGAACGTCTTTGGATAGAAAAGGCTTCAGATATAGCAGAAGAGTATTATGCGTCATTTACATTAGATCGATCTGCAAAAAAACATTTGGGAATGCTTTCAGCAGAAGGAGGCGTGGAAATAGAAACAGTTGCTGAAGAAAACCCTGAAGCAATAGCCAGAATTTGGGTAGATCCTGTAGAAGGGCTTTCTGAAGGAAATTGTAGGAATTGGGTTAAAGAAGCGGCTCTACCTGAACAAGCGCTTGAGGGGGCAGTAGAGATTCTTCTAAAACTTTATGAAGCCTATGTAGATGGGGATGCAGACTTGGTTGAAATTAATCCATTGATATTGACAGAAGATGGAAGGGTTCATGTTCTAGATGCAAAGGTGACTTTGGATAGTAATTCAGTTTTCAGACATGAAAATTATGCAGATTTTGATCTAACACAAACCAGAGATGAGCGTGAAACAGCGGCTCACTCGAAGGGTTTGCAATACGTCGGATTAGAAGGAGAAGTCGGTGTTATTGCTAATGGTGCCGGTTTAGCAATGTCTACTGTGGATGTTGTTAACCAAGTAGGTGGTCGTCCTGCAAATTTCCTAGATATTGGGGGAGGCGCAAATGCTGATGTAATGACCGCAGCCTTAGAAGTGATCAATAACGATCCAGAAGTTAGATCTATTTTCATTAATATTTTTGGTGGCATTACTAGAGGTGAAGAAATAGCTAATGGAATAATCGACGCATTAGACAGAGTCGAAATGCGTTCCCCGATCGTAATTAGACTCGATGGGACAAATGCTGATGAAGGCCGAGCAATTCTTGAGCCGCATTTATCAGAAACACTGCAAGTAGCACCCACAATGCTAGAAGGAGCTGAACAAGCCGTTGCTCTAGCGAAAGGAATGAATAATCAATGAGTATTTTTGTAAATTCAGAAACAAAAGTTATTTATCAGGGGCTAACAGGAAGCCAGGGGAAGTATTACGGATTATTAAACAGAGACTATGGAACAAAAGTTGTCGCTGGAACAAATCCAAAAAAAGCTGGAACTGACGTTGAAGGGATTCCAATTTTTGCGAATGTGGCTGAAGCCGTTGAAGAAACAGGCGCAACAGCATCATGTATTTTTATTCCTGCCCCAGGAGTAAGAAGCGCTGTACTTGAAGCTGCTCAGGGTGGAGTCGATTTCATTGTTGCAATAACGGAAGGAGTGCCAGCACATGACGAAGCTCTTTTCTATAACCAACTTCGTAAAGATTTCCCCAATGTTCAACTGCTAGGTCCTAATTGCCCCGGGATCATATCGCCAGGAGAATGCAACATTGGCATCACTGCAGGTCATATCGCTTTGCCGGGTGGACCAGTAGGGATTGTAAGTCGATCAGGGACACTTACCTATCAGGCCTTGCATGAATTAAAAGAAAAAGGTATAGGTTGCACAACTTGTGTTGGAATAGGTGGTGATCCAGTTCCTGGAACCTCATTTATTGACTGTTTAGCTGCTTTTGAAGCTGATCCTGAGACTAAAGCAGTCATGATGATAGGTGAGATTGGAGGAAGTGCTGAAGAAGAAGCTGCAGAATTTATTTCTAATAATATGACTAAGCCTATTTCTGCTTATATCGCGGGAGTAACGGCACCCCCAGGCAAAAAAATGGGGCATGCAGGAGCGATAGTTTCAGGGGGTAAGGGTACCGCTAAAGCGAAAATGGAAGCTCTTGAGGATGCGGGTGTAAAAGTTGGCAATAACCCAACTGAAGCAGGTGACTTAATGGCAGAAATTGTTTCCCAGCTTTGAAGATCCAAATGGTACGGTCATTCTATGCATTTGGCCGTTTTAGTTTCTGGAACAGGAAGCATTCTAGAAGCGATTTCTAACTCTGGTATAGAGATTTCTTTGGTAGTTGCCGATAGAGAATGTGAAGCTATACAACGAGCATCAGACAGAGGTTTAGAGGTAGAACTTATTGAACGTTCAGACTATGGTGAAAAATTTGACCGAGTCGCATATACGAATCAATTAGTTAGGAAATTACGATTAGCTGAAATTGAGTTAATAGCAATGGCCGGGTTCGGAACAATTCTTGAAAAACCGATTTATGACGCTTACGCAGGAAAAGTATTAAATACACACCCATCTTTGCTTCCCGCTTTTCCAGGTTGGAACGCAGTAGAAGAAGCGATTATTGCAGGAGTTGAAGAAACAGGGTGCACTATTCACCAAGCGACACTCGAAGTTGACTCTGGTCCTATTCTAGCTCAGGAAACTGTGCCTATTCTTGAAGGAGATGATACGGCTAGTTTGCATGAGAGAATAAAAAATGTTGAACGCAGATTGTATGTGAGTGTAATTAAAAGAATTATGACTGAACTAGATAATGGTTCGATTGCATAAAGGAGAAAAGTTGAGTTCACCCCGTGCTTTGTTATCTGTCTATGACAAGACTGGAATAGTTGATTTTGCTAGAAGCCTCGTTGATCTTGGCTGGGAAATAATCTCTTCTGGTGGAACAGCAAATCACTTGCTTGAATCTGGATTGGAAGTAATTGAAGTTTCAGATATCACCGGAGCACAAGAAATGCTTGATGGCCGTGTGAAAACTCTTCACCCAAAGATTCATGGTGGGATTTTGGCAGATCGCGCAAATCACGAGCATCTTAAAGAACTAGAAAATCGAGGAATTAAAACCATTGATTTGGTAGTAGTAAATCTGTACCCATTTGTTAAAGATCCAGGGATTGAATTAATAGATATAGGTGGCCCAACAATGGTCAGAGCAGCGGCGAAAAATTTTGACTCAGTTGGAGTAGTTGTAGACCCTGCAAAATATGAATCTGTAATTAATGAAATAAAACAAGAAGGAAGTCTCTCCCTGAAAACCCGGCGTGATTTAGCCAGAGACGCTTTTGCCCATACAGCAGAATACGACGCAGAGATAGTTTCATGGTTTGACCAAGGGCAAGAAGAGTTGCCTAAAAGTTTGCATTTATCGATTGAAAAAACTGGGGAACTCAGATACGGGGAAAACCCGCATCAAGTTGGAGCGAGATACCGATTTTCAAATGCATCAAGTTGGTGGGACGATTCAACTCTTCATGGTGGAAAATCAATGTCATATTTAAATATTTTTGATACTGAAGCAGCATGGAGGATGGTTAACCAACTTGGTAATGAGCCATCTGTGGTAGTTGTGAAGCATGCTAATCCTTGTGGAGCGGCTACTGCGAAAACAATTGAAGAGGCATATAAAGCTGCGCATGAATGTGATCCGATATCAGCATTTGGTGGAATAGTTGCTTTAAATCGTCCGGTTACTAATGAAGTGAGTGAGAAGTTAAGTGAGATTTTCACCGAAGTGGTTATAGCCCCGTCGTATGAAGACAACGCGATTCAGAACCTTAAAGAAAACGCAAATTTGAGGATTATAGAAGCTAGACCCCCCACGACTTACAAATTTGATTACCGAAATGTTGATGGTGGTTTACTGGTGCAAACCTCCGATACACATTTAGGTGATCGTTCTGAATGGGAGGTTGTAACTGAAAGGCAGCCAAATGAGTCAGAATGGATTGATCTTGAATTTGCTTGGAAAATAGTGGCCTGTGTTTCATCAAATGGAATAGTTCTCTCGAAGAACAGGCAAGCTGTAGGAATCGGAGTTGGTCAACCTAATAGAAGAGACGCTGCGAGAATAGCAACTGAAAAAGCAGCGGGTAGAGCTTCAGGTGGAGCATGTGCTAGTGACGCTTTTTTCCCTTTCAGAGATGGTTTGGACGCAGCGATTGAAGCTTCAGCTAGTGCAGTTATACAACCAGGTGGATCTGTAAGAGATGATGAGGTGATAGAGGCAGCAAATGAAGCGAATCTGGCAATGGTATTTACTGGGATTCGCCATTTCCGACACTAGAGGGTTTTAAACCATGTATCGTTCAACAAATGACCGCACAATTGTTAGCAGGAGCACCAGTAGCGGATTCAGTCTTAGATGACGTAAAAATCCGGACCCGTGCACTAGTAGAAAAAGGGATTAAACCCGGATTGGGGACGATCCTAGTTGGTGAAGACTCTGCAAGTGCAGGTTATGTTAGGAAAAAACATGAAACCTGTGAAGAGGTCGGTCTGGCTTCACAACACATAGAGATTTCAAGTGATTCTCCTCCGACTGCTCTGCTTGAAGCTGTAGAAAATTTTAATAATGATCCAGAAGTCCATGCTTACATCATTCAGCACCCGGTTGCAGATGGGTTTGATTTCAATACTGCTTTGTCACTAATGAATCCTGAGAAGGACGCTGATGGCCTTCACCCTGTTAATTTAGGAAAATTAGTACTTCAAGAAGAAGGTCCAGTTCCATGTACGCCTGCGGGTATACAGGCGATACTGGTTCATTATGGGATTGAGACAGCTGGAAAACATGTAGTGGTAATTGGAAGAGGGCCTACGCTTGGTCGCCCAATGGCTCTATTGATGTCTTCAAAAGAGGAAGGAGCTAATGCTGCAGTGACCGTTGTCCATTCAGCAGTTCCCAATCTTTCAGAAATTACAAGTGAAGCAGATATTGTCATTGCAGCAGTAGGAATTCCTTCTTTTGTTACTCCTGAAATGATTCGACCTGGTTCAGTTGTTATTAGTGGAGGAATTTCATGGGAAGGGAAAAAACTGCTTCCTGATGTAGACGAATCTGTTGGAGAAATAGCCTCTTGGATAACTCCGAGGCTTGGTGGTGTAGGGCCCACCACAGTTGCTATGTTGCTTCGTAACACAGTGGAAGCAGCAGAACGAAAAATTCTTTAATTTTTTTTTAATTCCAACTCTTTAGATTCGAAAGAAGGCGTTGACCTCGATAAGGTCAAGGTATGGCAGAAAAAATAAAGATGGGTTCAAACGGGAACCTAGAAGTACCAGATCAACCGATTATCCCTTTTATTGAAGGTGACGGAACAGGAATTGATATTTGGCCGGCTGCACGGCATGTGTTGGATGCTGCAGCTGCTAGGCACGGTAGAAAAGTTGAATGGATGGAGGTTCTTGCTGGGCAAAAAGCTTATGACGAAACAGGTGAATGGCTTCCTCAAGAAACGATTGATGTCTTTAATGAATATTTAATCGGCATAAAAGGACCATTAACTACTCCTATTGGAGGTGGTTTTAGAAGTTTGAATGTAGCTTTGCGACAAATTCTTGATTTGTATGTTTGTTTAAGGCCAGTTAGATGGTTCCCAGGTGTGCCGTCACCAGTTAAAGCGCCTCATTTAGTAGACATGGTTATTTTTAGAGAAAATACTGAAGATATTTATGCAGGTCTTGAAGCTGAAGCATTTTCTCCAGAAGCCAAAAGGTTGAGAGAGTTACTGTCTGAGAATTTTGGTTGGGAAATCAGGGAAGATTCCGGAATTGGAATAAAACCAGTATCTAAGACAGGATCTCAACGCCTTCAAAGAGCAGCGCTCCAGTACGCGGTTGACAGAGGAAGAAATAGAGTCCACTGGGTTCACAAAGGGAACATTATGAAATTCACAGAAGGTGCTTTTCAAAAATGGGGTTATGAACTTGTTAAAGAGGAATTTAGCGACCAAGCAGTTGCTTGGGAAGATTGCGGTGGAGATTCTGGAGACAAAATTCTTGTTCAAGATGCAATCGCCGATATTGCTTTGCAACAAGTACTTACACGTCCGGATGAATTTGATGTGATAGCGACAATGAATCTAAATGGCGACTATCTGTCTGATGCTTTAGCAGCACAGGTAGGTGGGATCGGTATAGCTCCTGGAGCTAACGCAAATTATGTAACAGGTCATGGAATTTTTGAAGCTACTCACGGAACAGCTCCAAAGTACGCTGGTCAAGACAAAGTTAATCCTTCTTCTGTTCTTCTTTCAGGAGTTCTAATGTTTGAACACATTGGCTGGAGAGATGTAGCAGATGACATAGTTAAGGCGCTTGAAGCAACAATTGCTGACAAAGTTGTGACCTATGATTTTGCACGTCAAATGGAAGGTGCAACAGAAGTTAAGTGTTCAGAATTCGCGCAAGCAATTGTCGACCGATTCTGAATCAGAACGTACAGCCATAGAAGCTGGAGAAGCCTCCAACGAAAATGGGATTGTAAAACGTTGGTTTAGATTAGTTTTTCGTTCTATAAAAGCTCATCCGCTACCACACATCATAGGAATTTCAGCAGGGAACCTTTTTTCTTTAGTAGTTGTAGGTTTCACAATTGTTTTAGGTCGTGTAACCGACGAGGTGATAATCCCAGGTCTAGATGGGGGTGGAGTAGAGGGACGAACAATTCTTGGCGGGTTTTTTGCAATAGTCATCGTTGGTTTTATTAGAGGTTTTTCGGTAATGCTGAGAAGGTTTTTTAACTTCACTGCAGTAGAGAAAACTAAACGAACTTGGAGACTTGGAATAATCGATAATCTTTTGGATGCTCCAAGAGCTCATTACTGGTCAAGATCTACTGGAGAACTTTTAGCAAGAGTGGATACTGATGTAGAAACAGCAACCTCAGTATTAATGCCTTTGGCGTTTTCAATATCTGTGATTTCACTAATTTTGGTTTCTTTGATAAGTCTTTTGATAATCCATCCTTTGTTCTTCGTTGTTGCATTGTTACTTTTTCCTGCACTTGCAGTGCTGCAAAGGTTTTTTGTTCGTGCTGTTGAAGATCCTGCCAGAAAAGCCCAAGCACTTATAGGAGAAGTCTCAGAAATAGCTCATGAAAGTCTCGACGGGATAATGGTTGTTAAGACAATTGGTAGACAAAATCAAGAACTAGATCGTTTAATTAAAAGCTCAGAACGATTACGTGAAGAACGATTAAGAATTGGGTGGCAGAGATCAGTTTTTTCTCCGCTTTTATATCATCTTCCGAATTTTGGAATTCTAGTTTTATTAATGGTCGGAGCTTTATTAGTCGACAACGGTTCAGCAACTGTTGGTGAAACTGTCCAAGCAATGGCTCTATTCATGATCCTTACGCTCCCAGTTCAAATATTAGGTTTCATGTTTCAAGAAATGCCTCGCTCAGTAGTTGCTATGGATCGAATAGATGAAATTTTTTCAATCGATAAAGTCGAATACCGCAAAGATGGAGAAGTTGAAAAGCCAGTAGACGTTATTTTCAACAAAGTTGGTTTCTCCTATCCGAATGAAAATGATCAACAGGTTAGACAAACTGTTTTAGAAGACTTCTCAGAAAAGATCAATGAAGGTGAATCTGTTGCTCTTGTAGGAGCTACAGGTTCTGGAAAGAGCACACTTGTAATGCTCATGTCTGGTTTAATTGAACCGACTTCAGGAAACATAACTTTAGGAAATGCAAACGTTGGTGAATTAGGTCCAGATTTTGTTTCTGATCACATTGCCTCTGTTTTTCAAGAGACATTCCTTTTTGCTTCAAGTCTCCGTGAAAATCTGACATTAGATGCAGACGTATCAGATTCAGATATTTATTCAGCACTTCAAGTTGCATCGGCTCAAGATTTTGTTTCTGAATTACCCCAAGGAATTGAAACGATTATTGGAGAACGTGGTGTAACACTCTCAGGAGGACAACGACAACGTATAGCCATCGCACGTGCCTTATTGAGGAAACCATCAGTATTGGTTTTAGATGACGCCACCTCCGCAGTCGATCCGAAAGTTGAAGCAGAAATTTTACAGAATATGAAAAAAGAAACTAATTGCTCTTTACTTGTAATTGCTCATCGTTTAGCAACAATTCGGCTAGCGGAAAGAGTTATTTTTATCGACAACGGCAGAGTCTTCGCTTCAGGTTCTCATGATGAACTATTAAAAATTGATGATTACGCCAACCTTGTAAGCGCATACGAAGATGTGACGACATGACATTTTTAGACGGGCATGATGCTATAGGAAAAGATTTCGAAGATGAGAGACAGGATTTAGATGGAATTGAAGAGGTAGGTGCTCTTAATGTTCTCAAGAGAGGTTTAAAGGCTTCTCCGGAATTAAAAGCGGGTATTTCACTAACAGCTTTAATGGCGCTAGCAGTAGCAGGTGGAAAGTTATTGGTACCGCTAACAATCAAAGAAGTCCTTGATAGAGGTATTACAACCAGTGGCGTAAATGTGAATACAGTTCTGTTTTTTTCTTTAATAGCGATGTTTCTTTCGATCGCGGGGATGGCTCTTGGCAAAGCAACCTATTATCGCTTAGCTAAAACAGCAGAAAATGTTTTAATGGGTTTACGGATTCGCACATTTGAACATCTGCATAAATTAAGCATCGCAGATCACGTCCAAGCCAGAAAGGGTGCTTACACCGCGAGAGTAACAAGTGATGTTGAGACCCTTACACAGTTTGCTCAATGGGGAGCTATCGCTTGGATAATAAACTCCATACAAATATTTGCAGTTTTAGTAATTATGATCGTTTACTCGTGGCATCTTTCAATAGTGACGCTTTTAGTTCATGCCCCACTTTTCCCCGTTCTCAGGTGGATGCAACGAAGACAACTAAGAGCCCATGACCGAGTTAGAAGCCGAGTGTCAGACACACTTTCAGTAGTTTCAGAATCTATTCAAGGAGTCGATGTTGTTAGATCTTATGGCTACCGCCAGAAAACAAGGTCAAAATTGCATCACGCTATTTCTGATCAATATAAAGAACAGATGGTCGCTCAAAAATATTTCTCATTTGTCCTGCCAATCACCGACATTATTGGAGTTGCTGCAATTGCAGCAGTCGTTGGTGCAGGTGTCTATTGGGGACCAGACTGGGGGGTTACTTCAGGTGAATTGATCGCTTTTGTATTTTTGTCGAACCTTTTAGTAATGCCAATTTCAGAATTAGGTGAAGTCCTTAATCAAACTCAAACTGCACTCGCGGGTTGGTGGAAGGTTTTAGAAGTTTTAGATAAAGAAATTGAAGTTAAAGAACCTCACCAAGGTTTGGCTCTGCCTGATAGCCCACTTGACATAAAGGTTGAAGAGCTTGATTTTTCATATCGAACTGGAGGGATAGTCCTCGATGATGTAAACATTTACATACCTGCGGGGACATCAGTAGCTGTTGTCGGTGAAACAGGTTCAGGAAAGACAACTTTTGCAAAACTCCTTACCCGATTGGCTGATCCAACAAATGGCAGGATACTTGTCAATGGTCAAGATCTTAGAGAAATAGATTCCGATCATAGGCATAGAACAATAAGAATGGTTCCACAAGACGGATTTCTATTTGATACCAGCGTGATTGAAAATGTTCGCTTTGGGCGAAACGATGCTCAAATAAGTGAAGCTGAGGAGGCCATTGATGATCTAGGACTATGGCCATGGATAGAACAACTACCCGAAGGTTTAGAAACACGTGTCGGTGAACGAGGTGAATCTCTTTCTGTGGGAGAAAGACAACTGGTGGCACTAGCTAGAGCGCAAGTAGCAGATCCAGGTTTATTGATTTTAGATGAAGCTACCTCAGCGATTGATCCCGAAACGGAACAGATGTTGGAGGTTACATTAGAACGATTAGCTCAAGGTCGCACCACAGTGAGTGTGGCTCACCGCATATCAACTGCTGAACGGGCAGATTTAATTTTGGTTTTTGATAAAGGCAAGATAGTTGAAAAAGGAAAACATTCCGACTTAGTCAACTTAGAAGGAATCTATTCGAAGCTTTATGAATCTTGGATAGGCAATACAAGAGAAGTGTGAAAAAAGTAACAAAGCGATTTGATTACGATTTTTAACACCAATTTGAGAATATAGAAAGTATTCTCAGATGAAAGTAAAAATAATTATATGGAGTAAATCTTGAACCAGAATCCAATTCGAATAGCTGTAACAGGAGCTGCTGGCCAGATTGGCTATAGTCTCGTTTTTCGCATAGCCAGCGGTCAACTTTGTGGCCCTGATCAGCCCGTCATCCTTCAACTACTAGAGATACCACCCGCTATGGGAGCATTAGAGGGAGTCGCGATGGAACTTGACGATTGCGCTTTTCCTCTATTGCAAGAAATCGAACTAGCAGATCAAGCAGAAAATGCTTTTGATGGAGCAAATATTGCTTTATTGGTTGGATCTAGACCAAGAAGCAAAGGTATGGAACGTAAAGATCTTTTAGAAGCAAATGGTGAAATTTTCACTGGTCAGGGAGAAGCATTAAACGCAAAAGCAGCAGAAGATTTACGTGTACTAGTAGTGGGGAATCCAGCAAACACTAATTGTCTAATAGCGATGAACAATGCACCTGATATACCTAATCAAAGATTTTCGGCTATGACCCGTTTAGATCACAACAGAGCCATCACTCAAGTTGCTCATAAGCTAGAAATTTCTACAAAAGAGATAACTAAAATGACTATCTGGGGTAACCATTCTGCGACACAATATCCGGACTTATTTAATTGTAAAATTTCTGACAAATCTGTGGCTGAAGTAATAGATGACCAAAATTGGTTGGAAAACACTTTTATTCCTTCAGTTCAGCAGAGAGGGGCCGCCATTATTGAAGCAAGGGGTGCTTCAAGTGCAGCTTCAGCTGCTAATGCTGCTATTGACCATGTAAGGGACTGGATGGACAGAACCTCTGAAAATGATTGGGTATCAATGGCTGTATGTTCTGACGGCAGTTATGGAGTCGAAGAGGGTCTAATTTCATCTTTTCCAGTTACGTGTTCTAATGGGGATTGGGAAATTGTCACTGGTCTTGAAATGGATGACTTTTCAAAAATGAAGGTTGAAGCTTCGGTGCAAGAATTGTCAGAGGAGCGAGACACTGTTTCTGACTTGAAACTAATTTAAACAGTTTTATAACCAGCTAACAGAATCACCTTTTTTAACTGAACAATCATTTATAACAGATCCTGTAATACCGCCGCGCCATTCTGGTTTTAAAGCATTACGGAGCCCTTCGGATACTTCATTCATGAGTTTGCATGGAACCGTCTCACCTGTTACTTCAATTTTAAGTTCACCGATTTGGAGAATTTTTCCAACAGTTTCTTCAAGCTCTATTCCACTTACGATAAAATTTGCTCTTCGCTCTTTTGGGTCAACAGATTTCCCAATGCTTCCAGTTGCTGCTTCCCAGCTTTCTTTTGACAGAACAGTTACTTGACGGTCTGCATGGGGTTCTTTTGCAGAGTCTTTTATTCCTTCACCTGCTTTAACTTCAGCTTCTATAAGGGAAATCATCGGGCCACCATGAGTTTTTTTCAACCAAATTTCTAGTAATTCGCCCATATGTAAAAGCTACTAGCGTTTATTCAATATCGGTAATCGTGATTGCGCGGATTTCTTCAAATACGTCTTCTAAGTTTTTGAGCATTTCTGACGCTGTGAAAAGCTTTCGTGGGTCCCCACCTATTTGCATAGTTCCATCAATTATTTCATTTAGAGGGTTTGTTCTTCCTTCGAATAAAGAGACCGCTACTGGTCTATCGGTCTCAAACCAGACATCTGGTTCATAGTTTTTTCCAACGTTGATTTCGACCCGACCTTTATTGATATTTATTTGCCAGACAAAAATTTTCTCATCAATCACCCGATATTCGACAACAAGTTTAATATTGGCTATAGCTTCATTTAGACCTTTGTGCGATTGGGCGACCTTATTTAATTCCATTACCCATTCATTCGAGAGATATACGATTTCTTTCACTGTTTAATCTTACGCTTACTCGGAACAGACCTCCTCTGATCTTCCTAGTACTCTTAAATTATGGAAAAAATTGGGACTGGACAAAAAACCTATGATTATGAAATTGTTAAAGGAATATGGACACGTCTCGAGGGTCCAGAAGACGTTCTTGAGTTAATGGATAAAGGAACCGATGGAGTGATTGCTGTAATAAGAGATGCAGGCGCGACTTTCTTATCTCCTGTTTTTGATGAGTTATCCGGAGTAATTTGCACAGGAGGCACAATCAGAAGTCATATTGGGATTGTAAGTCGCGAATTTCAAATTCCAGGATTGATAGCAGCTGAGTTTTCGCATGAACCTGAAAACGGGACTGAGGTAATTCTTGATGGAACCGAAACTACAGGATCAATATATTTAATTGATTAATATGAATAAAACTACAGAAGTAAACAATTACATAAGATCAATAAACCCAGTTTCCGCTCGCCTTATGGCTGAAAGAACCGGCTATTCATCTCAACTAATCCCAGTTACTTCTTATGTAACTGTTTCGGCAATTGAAGCTTTTTTGCGATACCCAGAGGCGATAAAAGTTATAACTAAATCTATGGAACCAGAAGAAATCGGTCAGGAAGCACGACGACCAGCTTGTCAAGCTAATTCAGTTTTTCTTTGGGGGATAGCAAATTTCTGGCTGATCGGGAGAAACATAATGTCCTTGATAGATCAATCATTGGACGATGTTTCTAATGCGCACACCGTTTTAGATTTTTGGGGACGAGTGTCGCGTTCATATAGAGGTGGCGAATTCTTACATTCCGCTGATAATGACAACAAGATAAATGTATTAGAAGGAGCTCAATTAGAACTTTTCCATCAAGCCTTGAGCCCTGTTGACAATGACAGGAAAGCTTTAATAAGACGTTTGAATGCAACTTTAATTAACTACCTTTTTTTACTTTATTTCGACACTCGAGTAGGCCATGGAGATACCGGACCATACAAACTAGAAGACGGTAGAACAATGATCGTTCGAGACTATTACAGACTTGCTAAAAGTGATTTCTGGTGGTCAGAAGTTGCTTCTGATTTACCTTATGAAAACCTGACAGCGGTGTTTGTATTAGAACCTGAAGTGGAAGTAACGGTTACAGATTTCGGAACTTCGGTAACAAAACCAGAAGATTACTTGAATCACTTAAATTCATTTGCGATCTTAACTAATAAAAATGGTCAGCTCGAACCGATAGATGATGGTCAATTCGAAACCTTTGTTTCAAAAGTAAAACAAATTCAAAAAACCCATTATAAAAATATTGTTGATATGAACCGGGACGATCGTATTAAGTGCGGCGCCTATGTTTATTTCACTTTTTTGAGACCATTTGCACAAATAGCTGGAGTTGAACAAGAAATCGACTGGGAGTGCCCACGTGATATTTCAAAAGAGCTTTATCCTTTGGTCACTGCTGAAGTTGAACCTCCGCAACAGGATCCTAATACTGACCCATACCCTTACTATGAGGAGATTAATGAATGAGTGTTCCAACACCTGCTGATGAAAAACGTCATGAAAAAGGACCAGAAAGGCTTTGGAGTGAATCCTGGTATATGGACTGGTTTGATGACGAAGGCAAAAATGGAGGGTACGTGCGACTTGCTGTGTGCTCCAACCTTAATCAATGCTGGTTCTGGTGTTGCATAGTTGGTCAAGATCAGAAACCCGTTTTTATCATTGATCATGATGCAGCGATTCCTGAACCGCCAGGATTGGAAATTAGATCTACAGGTTTATGGGCAGATCTAGCAGTTGAAAGTCCACTTGAATATTTCAGTGTTGGTGTTGAAGCATTCGGAATTGTTTTAGATAACCCCTTAGAAGCTTATGGAGATATGAGAGGTGAGAAGATCCCTGTCGGAATTGACTTAGGTTGGGCCACTGATTTTCATGAAAATAAATCTGATGGATCAGAACCTTGGGCATTTCATTATGACGTAACTACCAGATATGAAATTCCTTGCAGAGTTTCAGGTGAAATACAAATCGGTGAAACAAAATCTCAAATTGACGGATGGGGTCAACGTGACCATTCATGGGCTGAAAGAGATTGGTGGGACAAAGGGTGGACTTGGTTTTCAGGACGTTTTGATGATGGGTCAAGATTTCACGCGGTTTCTGTAGAGGGACATGATTCAGGAATTGGGTATCACTCTTCTCCTGAAGGACTTATTGCAGAATATAGAGTTGTATCAAATCCACAATTAGGACAAGAAGGAATACCAACAAGTGGTCATGTAACACTTGGTGAAACGATTATTGAATTTGAACCAATTGGATGGGCACCTGTTCTTTTAACAGATCCCGACAATGGTCGTATTTCACGTTTTCCACGTGGTCTAGTTTCTATACAAACTAACGATGGCCGTAAAGGCCACGCATGGATTGAGTTCAATCAACCGCAGAGATAACTAAGAATTAATGTGTTTGGTTTTGGAAGATTTTTTAGAAATTAAATCGATTATTAGAACAATTCCGAAAGCTAACAAACCTAAAAGTAGTGGGGCAAGAAAGTTATTTGAATTCGGCCAGTCAATGTTTGTCCCTGAAAGTATTTCATTCCCATCTTCGTTAATCACGCCGACTCCATTAGGCCACGGCCACAGAACTCTAGATGACCCAAGCATCAAACCAATTAAACAGGCCAAAACCATGTCCCGGTGTTTATCCAACAGAAATTTTAAGAGGGTAGAAAAAACTGTAAGTCCAATAACCGCACCAAGTGAAAGCATCGAAAGTTTCTCAAAGTCCTGGTTATCGATTGCAGTTAAAACAGAAGCATAATTTCCCATTATTAGAAGCAAAAAAGCACCAGAAACTCCAGGAAGTATCCATGCACAAATAGCAATGAAACCAGAAAGAAAGAAGACCCACAAGGAAGGATTTTCAAAAGCGCTAGAGCGAAAACCTAATAGAGCGAAGAAAATAATCGCTGTAATCAATGAAATAATAATTTTTTGCAAATCTAAAGAATTCATTAATGAAAAAGCGATAAGTGCAGAGGCTGTTACTAAACCGAAAAATAAACCAGACATTGGTTCGGGGTGTTCTTCAAGCAGATCCACCATAGGTCCTGAAACTGAAACAATCGTTATTAACATCCCAGCAATAACTGGGATTAAGAATAAGAAGTTAATTTTTTTGAGTTGTTGAACAAATCCTGAAAAATCTCCCTTTAGGATTTTTCCTAAACTCAAAGCACAGTTACTTATATTTTCTAGAAGTTGCTCATATATACCAAGAACTAGAGCGATTGTTCCTCCAGACACTCCAGGCACAACATCAGCAATTCCCATAGCAATTCCTCTAAAGAGGTTGCTGGCTAATTTTTTTACTTGAGAAAAAATAGAGAAAAGATTATTCATCGTTTTTAAAACTCGACAAAAAGGGTGTTAGTGATTCGAGTATTTGTTGAGGAGCTCGAATTGGTTTTCCATCGCGATTAGTGATTGCAGTTCTGACACGCTGTGTAGCTACCACTTCAGTTTCATCGAGGATTTGTTGCCACCATAAAGATGAGGCTCTACGCATTTCTAGAATTTCAGTTTCTATCGTTAGGAAAGAACCTGCTTCTACAGGTTTTAGGAATGCTGTCTCTATTTGTGACACTACGAACCTAAAATCATTTTTTTCAAGTTCATGCAGAGCTATGCCGGCTTCTTCAAGCATTTCTATACGACCGGTTTCAAACAACTGGATATATGCAGAATGATTTAGATGACCGTATGGGTCTAATTCGTAGAAACGAACTTTTACTTTATGACGATGTGGCACAAAGTTACGTTAGTCCGACATAGTGGTTCTTTGGCGGCGTTCTCGATAACAACAAGAATTTTAATCCTTAACTAAAAGGATTAGTATTTTCTGCCCCATCAGCGGGAGGAATCCTGCCAGCCTTATACCAATAGACACCGCTTAATACCAACAAACCTGGCCAGAAGATAACTGAACATATCAGGCCGATTACAAAAAATGGCCAAAACCAAGTTTTTTGGTGGTCAGGTCTTTTCCTGATGTCCCAAAGCATTTTTATCCAAAGAGCTACGCACATCAAATAGATAATTAGCACTACTCAGTTACCTCCTTACACGACAATTAGTTTCATCGTGTCATTCGATGTTAACTGTAATTCAGTTAACGCTGACCAGACAGAGCACGGTTTTTGACTTTTGCTTTCATGTAATCGCGATTCATAAAAGCAATAAAGTCAAGATTTATCTCTTTAGGGCAAGCCTCGTGGCATTCTCCATGATTTGTACATGAACCAAAAAACTCTTCCATGGTTCCAACCATCATTTCAGTTCTTTTCCACCTTTCGGGCTGACCTTGAGGTAAAGATGCCATATGTGCAAGTTTGGCAGAAGTAAATAATTGTGCAGCTGAATTAGGACAGGCAGCTACACAGGCGCCACATCCTATACATGCGGCTGCGTCAAAAGCTTGATCAGCAGCTTCTTTTGGAACTGGGATTAGATTCGCATCAGAAGCTGCACCAGTGTTTACAGATATATAACCTCCTGATTCGATAATTTGATCAAAAGGAGATCTGTCCACCACTAGGTCTCGAATCACTGGAAAAGAAATTGCTCTAAAAGGTTCAATAACGATTTCGTCACCGTCAGAAAATTCGCGCATATGCAATTGGCAAGTTGTTGTTGCTTTTCTAGGGCCATGAGCCTGTCCGTTAATCATCACTCCGCAAGTGCCGCAGATTCCTTCGCGGCAGTCACTTTCAATAGATATAGGTTCAAGTCCCTGATTGTTTAGATCTTCGTTAAGAAGATCTATCATTTCTAAAAATGAAGCTTCAGTTGTTATTTTCTGAGTGTAATTTTCGAAATAGCCCGATTTTTCAGGACCTTCTTGACGCCAAATCTTTAAGTTTACGGTGATTATTTCTGACATTTTTCTCTCACTTATAACTTCGCTGGGTAAGGGTCACATTTTCGAAATCGAGTTTTTCAACATGTCGAGTTTGTAAAGAATCTTTTCCATTCCATTCCCAAGCTGCAACATGAGCAAAATTATCGTCGTCCCTTTGAGCTTCACCTTCTGGGGTTTGGTGTTCCTCTCTAAAGTGTCCGCCGCAAGACTCTTCTCGTTCTAAAGCGTCATGCGCCATTAATTCTGCTAATTCGAAGAAATCTGAAACTCTTCCGGCTTTTTCCAAGGAAAGATTTAAAGTATCGGCACTACCCAAAACTCGCACATCGCTATAGAACTCTTCCTTTAAAGCTCTAATTTCAGAAACTGCTTTTTCGAGACCTTCTTTATTTCTGCTCATTCCGATGTGGTCCCAAACAAGCCTGCCAAGTTCTCTATGGAAATAGTCAACTGAGCGAGTGCCGTTAATTGAAAGCCATTTTGCTGTTTCATCTTCTATAGCGCTCACAGCATTTGTGAAAACAGGGTCATCGGTAGAAACTGCTGGGTTGCCTAGTTGATCTGCTAAACCGTCACCAATTGTGTACGGAAGAACAAAATAACCATCGGCTAGACCTTGCATTAGAGCACTTGCGCCTAAACGATTCGCACCATGGTCAGAGAAGTTTGCTTCACCTATTGCGTAGAGACCAGGGATTGTGGTCATCAGGTTGTAGTCAACCCACACGCCACCCATTGTGTAATGGATCGCGGGATAAATGCGCATTGGTACTTCGTAAGGGTTTTCACCAGTAATGCTTTCGTACATGTCGAAAAGGTTTCCGTATTTTGCGGAAATGGCATCTTGGCCGTCTCTTTCAACAGCTGCAGAAAAATCTAAGTAAACCCCATTTTTTAGCGGTCCAACACCATGTCCTTGATCGACCACATTTTTAGCGTTTCGGGAAGCAACATCTCTTGGGACTAAGTTGCCGAAAGCTGGGTACCTATTTTCTAGATAGTAATCTCTTTCATTTTCGGGGATTTCGTGGGCAGGTCTTGAATCGTCGAATGCTTCCGGGACCCATATGCGTCCGTCGTTACGGAGTGATTCGGACATTAAAGTCAATTTTGATTGAAAATCATCACTGGCAGGAATGCAAGTTGGATGTATTTGCGTGTAACAGGGATTTGCGAAAAAAGCTCCACGACGGTGAGCTCTCCATGCAGCAGTGACGTTACTCATCATTGCATTAGTTGAAAGGAAATAAACATTTCCGTAACCACCAGTTGCCAAAACAACAGCATGGGCTGAATGAGGGATGACTTCACCAGAAAGCAAGTCACGAGTAACTATTCCGCAAGCTTGGCCGTCTTTGGTTACTACATCAAGTAATTCTGCACGAGTGTGTAATTCAACACTCCCAGCTGCGACTTGACGCATCATTGCTGAGTAAGCGCCTAATAGAAGTTGCTGTCCGGTCTGACCTCTTGCATAAAAAGTTCTAGAAACTTGAGCACCGCCAAAAGAGCGGTTGTCTAAGAGGCCTCCATACTCTCGAGCGAAAGGAACTCCCTGTGCTGTTGCTTGGTCGATGATGTTGGTTGATACTTCTGCGAGACGGTGTACGTTCGCTTCTCTAGATCTGTAGTCACCGCCTTTAATTGTGTCGTAGAAAAGTCTGTAAACAGAGTCGCCATCATTTTTATAGTTTTTTGCAGCATTGATCCCACCCTGTGCAGCGATACTGTGCGCTCGACGAGGGCTGTCATGAAAAGTAAACGCTTTGACTTTGTATCCGAGTTCCCCTAGAGAGGCAGCAGCAGATGCACCTGCTAGACCAGTACCGACAACAATAACGTCGAATTTTCTTTTGTTATTTGGGTTCACAAGGTTCATTGAGAATTTGTGATTTTCCCATTTATCTTCTAATGACCCCTTTGGCACTCGAGAATCAAGTACAGCTTTGTTTTTAGTTTCCATATTTAGTGATCCTCTAGTTGTTCTGTAAGACATGCCAAAATTTCATCAGTGTCTCCCATACTTACTTGGCATAGGCGTTCATCTTCATCTATCAGATTTGCCTGTGTCATGATTGGAAAGCTTAGATTCCCCAAAAGTATTAATCCTGCGAAACTTGCAGCAAACCCTTTTCTAAGATGGTTGTATTTTGGGTTGTTTATTCCCAAGCTTTGAAACATGGACCAAGCCCCATGAAAGATATGCCAAGCTAAAGCCATGTTTGCTACTACATAAAAAATTGCGACCGGAACTCTCGAAAGTGAAGAATAAAGATTGTGGTAGGGGTCGCCAGGAACAAAATTATCACCTAACCACCATCCCCAAGTTAAATCTGCAAGGTGATAGAAAAGAAATAAAGCAATTATCGGTCCGGTCCATCTCATCGTCCGGCTCGCATAACTTGCAGCTATGTATTCTCTTCCACCTTCATATTTCTTTTCCCCGCCTGTAAAAGAAGCATTCTGACTGGACTTTCTACTCATTTCTTTCAAAGTGATAGCTGAATGGAGATGTAGCGCAAACATCACCATCAGACCCAGTCTCAATAACCAAAGGACTAGTGATCTTGGGAGTATCCCGCTACCAAGGTTTCTAAGAGCTTCTGCGTACTCATGCATTTTCGCAGGGCCTTCATACACGTGAAGATTTCCGATCATATGAATTAAAGCGAAACCTAAAAGACCTATACCAGTTGCAGCCATAACCCATTTTCTGCCAACAGCAGTCTGATAAAGATTTAAAGGAAAAGGCCACTCGCGGCGGCGTTCGCGGATCGGTTTCACTCTGTATCGTTGACTAGTTGTTTGGTTCATAGTGTCTCCGGACCCAAGCCGGGTTATCTGGGCAAAGCAACAACATAAACGCTACCTGAGAGTACCTCGCAGTGCATCGATCCATGCAAAAGGTCACATTATAGTTTTTTCTTACAACAGGCTTAGTTGAAAAAATGTTTTAAATCAAAGAAAGATTCACATAAAAAATTTATATTCAAATGGTTTTGGTATTTAAATGACGCAAAAGGATCGCTAGGGTGCCGCCATGGGTAATTTGTTTTCAAAAAATAGGAAAATGCAAATACCATCCACTTTAGGTGAACTCAAATCTAGTGGTTGGGAATCAGTTCCAGTAAAAGAAGAACTTAGAAGAAATCTGGTTGAAAGAATTCGGAACGGCGATTCATTATTTTCAGGAGTGCATGGCTACGAAGAAACTGTTATGCCGCAATTAGAAAATGCGATACTTGCGGGGCATGATGTAATTTTTCTTGGAGAAAGAGGACAAGCCAAGACTCGTTTGATACGAGGATTAATTGAATTACTAGATGAGTGGATGCCAATAGTCAAAGGGTCAGAAATAAATGATGACCCTTATTCACCGGTATCTAAACACGCGAAAGATTTAGTAAATGAACTAGGACTAAATACTCCCATCGAATGGGTACACAGGGATGTTCGTTACGGAGAAAAATTAGCAACTCCTGATACTTCAATAGCTGATCTGATTGGTGAAGTAGACCCGATCAAAGTTGCTGAAGGTAGATACCTTTCAGACGAATTAACTCTTCACTATGGATTAGTGCCACGAACAAATCGAGGACTATTTGCGATTAATGAGCTTCCAGATCTAGCGGAAAGAATCCAAGTGGGGCTTTTAAACGTTTTAGAAGAAAGAGACGTCCAAATAAGAGGTTACAAAATAAGACTTCCTCTCGACGTTATTTTATTCGCGTCAGCCAATCCTGAGGATTACACCAATCGAGGTCGGATAATCACACCCCTTAAAGATCGTTTTGGTTCGCAGATCAGAACTCATTATCCAATTGAACCGGAAATTGAAATGGACATAGTTGAACAAGAAGCATCTATTCCATCGGTTGGGGAACTGGAAGTGAATGTTCCAGATTTCATGACCAGAGTGATAGCAGTTTTGACGCACGAAGCACGTAACAGCCCTCATCTGAATCAAAGATCTGGGGTGTCGGTTCGAATGAGCGTGACCAATCAAGAAGCAATGGTTGCGAATTCTGTAAGACGTGCATTGCGGAACAAAGAGAAAGAAGCTGTTCCGAGGATTTCCGATTTGAACGCTTTGATTGCTGCGACTGCCGGCAAAGTAGAAATTGAAAGTCTTGATGAAGATCGTGATTCTGAAATTGTTAATCAGCTATTAAACGAAGCTGTATTGAATGTTTTCCGAAGTATTGTTCCTGCCGAATTGCATCAGCCAATAGTTGAAGCTTTTGAAAATTTGGAAGGAATTTCAACTGGTGAAGACGTCGTATCAGATGACTATGAGAATGTAGTAAATTCTGACCTCCCTGCTCTTAAACCAGCCGTTCAAGCAGTTTTAGAAGGTAGCACTTCGAATGGCTCAGCGATGACAGCCAGCGCTGTTGAGCTGATCCTCGAAGGTCTTCATTTGTCTAAGAGATTAAATAAATATGCTTCGGGTGCTAGGGCGAGTTACGCCGCACGAAAGTAAATTTTTCCCGAATTAATTTCGAGTCATAACCCCGTTATCGAAGACAACTCTGTCACCAACACGTGTCTGAAATAAAACTTGATCCGGTTCTTCCCAAGCGTGGACTTCTAACACCTCACCAGGCATCACAGGTGATTTGAACCTTCCGCCCATGCTTCCAAACTGTGCAGGGTTAGAGCCGCATACGGCATGCAATAAGGCACGTCCGGTAAAACCATATGTACAAAGCCCATGAAGTATCGGCTTGTCAAACCCTGCTGCTGAAGCGAATGAGGGATCCGAATGCAGAGGATTACGGTCACCGTTTAATCTATAAAGAAGAGCCTGATCATTTCTTGTTTCATATGAGACCGTATGATCAGCTTCACGATCTGGCAGATTCCACTCAGTTGTAGGGCCGCGATCTCCGCCCCATCCTCCTTCGCCACCGATGAACAAACCCGATTTTGTGCTCCACATAGGGTTTCCGTCAGTGTCTGCTACATCTGTTTCTAGGTAGACAAGCGCAGCTTTGCCTTTGTCATAAATAGGACCAATTTTTCCAGTTGATACTGCTGTTCCAGCAGCTGGAAGAGGCTGATGTAACGTGATTGCCTGCTCGGCGTGAAGAAGATTGACTGGGTTGAAGTCACCAAAACTAGGAGTACTTCCACCTCCCATAACTACAACTTGGGTAGGGAAAGCCACCTGATTTATACCGTTACTGTTTTCAGTTGTGAACTCAAGTTCGAAACCTGTTGGATCGGAGACCCCAGCTCCCACACCAAGCGCGTACAACAAACTGTCTTTTGAAGTCCATGAAAACTCTGCAGGTTCTCCTATGGATCCCGAAGCATCTGGATTAATTGGCATTTGTCCCTCCTACTTTCTAAATATGAATCTATGCACTTGAAAGCTCATAGCCAACAAAGGTGGTAAATAAGAAAACAAGTTGCCTCGATTAGAGTGTTTTCATAATGAATTTGTCTCCGAAACTGATCGACGAAAGCTCTTTAAAAGAATGGTTCAACGCGCAAGGGCTCGGACAAGGTGAAGAGATTTCTTTTGAACGTGTAAAAGCTGGTGAATCAAATGAAGTTTTTATAGTTAAACGCTCTAACGATTTCTGGGTTCTTAGAAGGCCATCATTAGTTCCTTTGTCTTTCGATGGTTCAAACAGGATTATGGAAAGAGAATTCAGATTTCAATCTGCTCTAGAAGGAACAAAAGTCCCTCATGCAAAAGCGATTTCTTTATGTACTGATATTTCAGTAACAGGTTCTTTTTTCTATGTGATGGAATGGGTAGATGGTCTAGTCCCTTCTGATCCAATTCCTGAAGAATTGGGCGGCATGGATTCGTATCATGACGTTGCTATTCAACTTCTTAAAGCATTGGGAGAATTGGCGTCAATTGACTATCAGAGTGCTGGCTTATCAGATTTAGGACGTCCCGAAGGTTTTCTAGAAAGACAAGTAGGACGATGGAAAGGTCAACTCGACTCATACCAAAACAGGGAAATACCTGGAATAGAAGCTGTTGCGAAATGGTTAGAT